>NZ_JBOBDM010000034.1:0-61858 GCF_050586605.1 Pseudomonas sp. ES1
TCCATCAGGCATGCACTAAAAAATTTAGTAGAAACAAATTCAGCCATAAAGCCACCTTGACTAGGTCATTAACCCATTAAAAGCCCCTTAATAACATTCTATTTCCGTACACACATACCCTCTCACTCGATAGCACTAAGCCTTATCTAACCGCCTTGCATAGCACAACAACCACTCTCACTTACGCTTCCCCAAGCCACTTTCACCATAAAATGACATCAATTTATTACACACATCCAGAACACCCCCTATCACGATAAACTCCCCTCTCACACCAATCCCGTATAATTTCCGCCCCTCTGGCATAGTACATACGGAGCTCTTACCCATAAACTCAAAAGCCATTGACTCCCCGCACCCATCAATCACAGCTAAATGCCCAAAACCTCACTCCTCTTTAGCTTCCCCTACAACCGTTAGCGACTTCTGAGCTTTCAACCTCTCCAAACAACAACACCATCTCAGCACATTTCTCAAGCACCCTCTCCCTATTCTCCGAAACGTTAACTTCACACCATTGCAAAACAGCTAGAGCCCCTTCAGTCATTGGACAAACAAAATACTCACCCATAAATTCAAATGACATATCAAAACGCCCTACAAAAACATTGCTCGGAATGTCTTCCGGCCCTGCGGGCTCTGCATCACACCCAAGAAAGACGCTTGACATCTCCATACCCATACCCTCAAGTCTTAAAAGCGAGTCAATCATTACCTCAAGAAGACTTCCGCACTCCACATCTCTGCAATCCCTGAAGTCTGTTAAACACAAGTCAAATACCTCACACTTCATGACACTCATAATTAAAATCACTCCGCTTTCGGATGAAAATTTCTTACCGCCTTTGTCTCCGCATCCAAATACACCCTAAAGCTTATGCCATTGAAAGTCGAATCATACATTCTACCTCCTTTTTTAATCGCCTCATCATAGCCTAACAATGCGGCCCGTAACCCTGACAAATATACCTTATTTATTGAGATAACCTCGCCATCGAACACCGTCTTTGGAGACCGAAAATTTTTCGCCCCCGCAACAGTCATATCTGAATTGAAGATATTTCTCCCATACTTCATCTGAGTAATCCCAGGAATATCCGTAGTTTCCTCCGAAACAATGAAAAGCCCATTATCTTCTACAGCCTTTATAAACTCATCACTCTGATGTGCTCCCTTGATACCGCGTTTGTTTGAGTAACCATCAAATCCTTGCAGGTGTTTCTTTATTCCTGAGTTAACCGACATCCCCCGGTAGGTAAATATTTCCGGACAACACGCCTCCAACCCCAACGGATCCACCCACCCCGTCGGGTTCACACCATACAAATACCCATTAACCCCACCCGCCAGTCCAATCGGATCCGGCGTCAGGTACCGCCCGGTCTGAGGGTTGTAATAGCGGTGCCGGTTGTAGTGCAGCCCGGTTTCTTCATCGTAGTACTGCCCCTGGAACCGGAGGGGGTTGTCGACGTGGTCCACGCCCAGCCGCAGCACGTGGCCGTATATTGCCAATTTTCACGTTCACACACGCCCCTTCACACAGAGTTATCCAAACACAAAAAACTGCCAATTAGCCATAATCACCGTACAGACAAACCAAACGATCACACTTATTCATCACCTCCTCTTTATCCTTACTCACATTCACCTCGCACCAATCAAAAATCATTCTTGCACCCTCAGACATCTTATACACAGCAGACTCCCCAATAAACTCGAACGCCATTCCGCTTTCAAAATCAACTAGGTATGCTGGCATATTATTCAAATCTTCATCTTTCTGAACGAACACGCCAGACATCTCAATACCGACACCCTCAAACTGCAGCAAGCAATCAAGCAAAACATCAAGATAGCTCTCTACATATTTTGCCCCTGAATCTCGAAAATCCATTAAGCACGCACTAACAATTTCAGCAGAACCAAATGCAGCAATAAAGCCACCTTGACCAGATCATTAACCCATTAAAAGCCCCTTAATAACATTCTATTTCAGCACACACACCCTCTCACTCGATAGCACTAAGCCTTATCTAGCCGCCTTGCACAGCACAACAACCACTCTCACTTACGCTTCCCCAAGCCACTTTCACCATAAACTGACACCAATTTATTACACGCCTCCAGAACAACTTCCCTATCACGATAAACTTTCCTCTCACACCAATCACGTATAATTTCCGCCCCCTCCGGCATAGTACATACGAAGCTCTTACCCATAAATTCAAAAGCCATACAACCTTCTCGACCAACCAAGTACGATGGAATCATTTGAAAATCCTCATCACACTCCAAGTACACACCAGATTCTTCTACGGCAATACCCTCATAGACCAATAGCTTTCGCAACATTACACCTATGTAGCTATCCGCACAGCTACTAGAACACTCTCTAAAACCCACCAAACAATCCCATATAACAGATTTATCGCCTCCAAGTTTCATTAGCCTTACCTCATGGGCGAATCTAAAACCACACCAGAAATACCTTTATAAACTTCAAGCCCCACCCCTTACACGCCGCTTTACAAATCCCTGATATACAAACTACGCACACCACCGCCAATCCAAAAATTTCTCACAGCACTCAAAACCTCCAGATCACCATGAAGAGCGGAATAAGCACTTGAATAAAGGCAATGAACGACTCCCTCACATCTCTTTAAATCAAATAAGCTCTCCACTAGGATGCAGCCAATTGCGGCCTGCACCATCCAAGGCTCCTTATTCGCGTCAATAACTTTAATCGCCGATGCAATCAAGGAAACGTCAGCCAAAATAATCCCCTAATCCTCTCCCATGTCCTCAGCTGAGAGGCTTAACAACTTTGTAACTCGCACTCACACATCCGGCGGCGCGCCAACGCACTCCATAAATTCCTCTCAACCAAACTCCCAGTCCATCTAATAAAATCGCATCCGAACAAATTATAAAACCCTGCAAGACCTATCCATCTACAGAACGCGCCTAGCGCGACAAAAACCATCACAGAGCTCCACCAACTTATCACAAGCAGCTATTATCGCTACTTTATCTGAAGCATCACCTACGGAATGGATATTATTCTTACACCAATTTTTAATATAACTAGCACCTACCAAAATAGAACAAGTGATACGCTCACCCATAAATTCAAAGACCATACTCCTATCACAGCCAAACACCTCCCCCTCCTTCACATACACCCCAGCGATGCCCACTCCCATACCCCCACCTTTAACCAAACAATCCAACAACTGTAAAATCTTACTATTTCCACACGTATCCAAAGAAAGAAAAACAGCAAGCAGACACTCACCTGAAATCTCACTCCGAGTGAGGCTACTCATCCCGCCATACAGGCTAACCAACTTACTACATGCTTTTAGTGTTGACTCCCTTTCAACGACCACATTTCTATAACACCACTCCTCTATAAACCTCGCGCCAACCCCCATAGGGCAAACTACATGCTCATCATTATATTCAAACGACATATCAAACCCATCAGGATCCAAGTAATTTGGAATACTCAGAGGATCACTATCACAACCCAATGAAATATCCGACATTTCCGTACCCACCCCTTCAAAATCAAGCAGCCGATCAATCAGCACCCCAATGAAGCTCACACCTTCAACATCTGCAGAGATTTTGAAATCAAGCATACAGATGCTCATTATCTCTTTATCAACTTCACTTAGCATTTGACTTACCTACGGAAGGATGGAAGTTTGTAACTGCCTTGGTATCCCTATCAAGATAAACCCTATAACTAATCCCATTATAACTTGAACTATAAACAGCCTGACCGCCTTCAACAGCCTCTTCATATTTAAGAAGCGCCGCCCTCAGACCTCCAAAATACACCCTATCCGTTGGATGCTTAACATCATCATAGACAGTTTTCGGCCTATCAAATTTCTTTACACCAATCACAGTCCCGTCCCGCTCCAGTAAATCCCGCCCATAAAAAACCTGAGTAACCCCATCCACATCGCCTGGAGCTTCCGAAATAATATGCAACTGCATTTCATCCACTACCCTCACAAATTCACTTCGACTATGTGCCCCTTTAACTCCATGTTTTTTGGAAAAACCATCATACCTCTCCATATGTTGCTTTATCCCCTTGTTAACTGGCATTCCCCGATAGGTGAATACCTCCGGACAACACGCCTCCAACCCCAACGGATCCACCCACCCCGTCGGATTCACACCATACAAATACCCATTGACCCCACCCGCCAATCCAATCGGATCCGGCGTTAGATACCGCCCTGTCTGTGGGTTGTAATAACGGTGCCGGTTGTAATGCAGCCCGGTTTCTTCATCGTAGTACTGCCCCTGGAAGCGCAGGGGGTTGTCGACCTGGTCCACGTCCAACCGCAGCACGTGGCCGTAGGCGCGGTAGCGCGCCGACCAGCGGATGCGGCCATTGACGGCGGTCAGCTCCTGGGGAGTGCCAAGGTGGTCGAGGTGGTAGTGCAGGGCCTCGGCGGGGGTGTCGCCGTCGCGTAGCAGCATCACCATCGGGCGGAAGCTGCCGGGTTCGTACACGTAGCTGCGCCAGCGACCCTGGCAGTGCTCGGCCAGCAGGCGCTCGCCTTGCCAGATGAAGGCGGTTTCGGTGCCGTCGACGTCCTTGGACACGCGCCGTCCGAAGGTATCGTAGCGGTAGCGGGCTTGGCGGCCGTCGGGCAGCTGGACGCTGGCAAGGCGGTGCTGGCTGTCGTACTGGTAATCGGTGACCAGCTGCTGGCCGTGGCCGCGGCGTTCGCTGGCCTGGTTGCCGAAGCGGTCGTAGCTGTAGTGGCAGTCGCCGTGCATCAGTAGGCGGTTGGCCTGCACCTGCACGTCGCGGGGGTCGCCGCGCAGGCCGCTCTGGGCCAGGAGGTTGCCGGCGGGGTCGTGGACGAAGTACTCGGCCAGTTCGCCGCGCACGCTGGTCAAGCGGTCGAGCGGGTCGTAGTGGTAGCTGCGGGTGCCGCGGCGGGTGTCCTCCAAACGCGCCAGGTTACCGCTGTCGTCGTACTGGTAGCGGCGCATGAACACCGGGCCTTCCTTGCGATCGACCCGTTGGCTTACCAGGCGGCCCTGGCCGTCATGCTGGAACTGGCTGAGCAGCTCGCCCTGCTCACGGGCCAGTTCCTGGCCGAGGCCATGGCGGTGGGCGGTGAGGCGCTGGCCGTCGAGGTCGATGGTTTGCAGGTGGCCACCGGGCTGGTAGCGGTAGTCGAGGCGGCTGCCGTCGGGCAGGCGGCAATGGCTGACCTGGCCCATCACGTCGTAGCCGTAGTGCAGGGTCGCCCAGCCCTGGTGCTCGGTAACCAGGCGGTCGCACAGGTCGTACTCGTAGGCCAGCGGCCAGTGGCCGTCGTCCACCCGCACCAGGCGGCCCAGGGCGTCGTACTGGTGGCTGACCTGCTGGCCGTCGGGCAGGGTCTTGACCAGTAGCCGGCCTTGCTTGTCGCGGGTGTAGCGGGTCAACCAGGGCTCGCCGTCGTCGCCCAGCTCGGTCTTTTCCAGTAGCTGGCCATTGAGGTCGTAGCCGTAGCGGGTGACGCGTCCGTCGAAGCCGGTTTCCTCGGCGAGCAGGCCGTTGGCGTGGTAGGCCAGGCGGTAGCATTCGTCGCGCTCGTTGATGACTTGCGACAGTTGCAGCTGGCCGTTGTCGTAGCGGTAGTGCAGGCAGCTGCCATCGGGGTTGATGCGCCGCGACGGCAGGTGCAGGCCGCCTTCGTATTCGAAGCGGGTCACCCGGCCCTGCTCGTCGCTTTGCGCGGTCACCCGGCCATAGGCGTTGTACTGATAGCGGCGCACACCGCCGCCAGGCAGCGACACTTCGCTCAGGCGCCCGGCCAGGTCCCAGGTGTACTGGGTGGCCGAGGCATTCTCGCGCAGGCGCATCACCAGGCGGCCGAGGGCGTCGTAGCGGTAGCGCCGCGAACCACCGCCGGGCAGGGCTTCGCTGACCAGTTGCCCAGAGGCGTTCCAGCCCAGCTCGTGCAGGCCGCCGTCGGCCTGGCGGATGGCGACCAGGCGGCCCTGTTCGTCATAGCGGTAGCCGGTGACCTGCCCGCAGGGGTCGGTCTGGCTGAGCACATCGCCCTGGGCGTTGCGCTGGTACAACCAGCGCGCCTGGCCACGGCGCACCTCGCACACATGGCCGTCGCGGTAGTGGTAGTGGGTAGCCTCGCTGTCCTCGGGGCGCACCGACAGCAAGTAGCCGGCGTCGTCGTAGCTGTAGAAGGTTTCGGTGCCCAGCGGGTTGCGCTCGCCGATCAGCCGGCCCTTGGCGTCGTAGGTCTTGTGGTGCTCGGCGCCGTCGGCGTCTACCTGGCGCACCAGCCGGGCCTTGTCGTCGTGCTGATAGAACTGCTGGCTGCCATCGGCGTTGTGCACCGTCACGCCGCCCTGGCCGTCCCACTGGTAGCGGGCCTCCAGGCCCGGCACGCTGGACCAGTGGCGCACGCAGCGGGCGTGCCGGCCCTCGCCTTCCCACTCCCAGTAAAACGCCGCGCCCCCCGCCAGCTGGCGTTCGAGGATGACGTTGGCGGCGTCATAGCGGTAGCGCTCGCGCTCGTCCAGGCCATTGCCGGCTTCGGTCAGTTGCCCGGCGTCGTTGTAGTGGTAGGTGGCCAGGGTCGCCACCCGCACCCAGGGCGCCTGCTCGCGCCCCTTGCTGTCGTACATCGACTGCCAGAACTGCTGCTCCACCGTCACCAAACGGCCTTGCTGGTAGCTCAGCAGCAGGCGGTTGCCGGCGCCGTTGTCGATGTGCTGCAAGCGGCCGCTGTGATCGTACGCCAGGCTTACGCGGTTACCGTAGGCATCGCTCAGGGCCATCAGCCGGCCATCGATGAAGTGCAGGTAGCGTGGGCGCGCGCCGGCCTCGGCGATCACCAGCTCGCCGTCGGCCTGGCCTAGGTAGATGGCCGCGCTGCACAGGCTGTTGCCGATCACCGGGCGCTGGCTGTCCGGCATCGGGAAGTGGGTGCGGCGGTTTTCGTGGTCGCACCACAGCACGCCCTGGCCGTCGGCCTGCAAGCGGTGGCACAGGCTGTGGCTCCAACCGGGGCCCAGGCCGTGGTCGATTTCAGCCGCGCTGGTGCGGTACAGGCGCACCCACTCTACCGGCAGCACGCCGAACAGCTCGGCATCCTTGAGGGTGAGCAGCTCCTCGCCGGTGACCATCGACACCGGGCAGCGGTGGGTGGCGGTCTCGTCGGCGCGCTGGGCGGGCTTGTCGCTGGGGGTGCGCGGCTGGCTGGGGGCATCGGGCAGGTCGAGCTCCTGCTCCACCCGCAGCGTGCTGTGGCGCTTGCCACGCACCACCGACACGGCGTCGTCCACGACCAGGTCGAGGTCCTGCGCGGCGCTCTTGATTGCCAGCGGTACCTTGGCCGCGCTGTTGACCTCGATACTGCCGCCGGTCAAGAGCGTCTGGGCGCGTTTGGTATGGGTCGCCAGGGCATGCTGGCGGCTGAGGTCGATCAGCCGTTGCAGGCCGTCCAGCAAGCCGTCGGCCCCCCGGGCGGTATTGCTGGCGTACTTGAGGCCCTTGGCGGTGAGGCGGAACGCCAGCCCCAGGCCGCCGGACAGCACGATCCCCAACAGCACATCCAGCAACAGCCCGGCATTGAGCATGGCGTAAGCCTGGGCCTGCCATTCGGGCGGGCTCAGGGCCAGCCACTGCAGGATCGCGGTGGCGTAATAGAACATCAGCAGCTCGTCGTCGAGCATCAGGAAGGCGGTGTGCAGCAGGCTGCCGGCCTGGGCCTTGAGCTTGTCGAAGTCGGCCTCGCTGATGAACTGCAACAGCTGGTCGCGCGCGCCGTCGAGGTTGAACAGCAGCTTGACCAGGGCCTTGAGGTCGTCGAACAGGTTCATCAGCACGCTGCCGACACCCTTGGCCATCGCCTTGTGGATGTCGCTCACGCGCTGCATCGACCCCACCGGCGGCATGCGGTCCCAATGTGGGGCAATACGTTCAGCCCACTCGCCGTCCAGCCAGCCCTTGAGCTGGTCGAGCAGGCTGTCGTACGAGGCGTACAGGGCCTGGACCTCGGCCGGGCTGACCTTGGGATGGAAGTGCAGGCGATAGCGGCGGTTGGCGTGGCAACCGCTGATGGTTGCCTGGCCGTTGGCATCGAGCACCCCTTCGAAGCGTTGCGGGGTCTGGCCCGCCGCCACCTGCTCGACCAGCTGGTAGGGGGTGCCGCCGATGGGCACGAAGGCCAGGCTTTCGAAGCGGTGCACGATGTTCAGCACGCCATTGGCCGGGCAGTTGGCGTAGCCGGTGATGCGCCGTTCGCCAAGGCCCTTGGCTTGGCGCATCACCTCGTTGCCGGCACTGTCGGTGAAGCGCAGCTCTTGCTCCAGGTCCAGCGCCCAGCCCAGCAAGAAGCTGTCCTGCAGCGCTTCGAAGGTGGCGAGACTGTGCTGGCGGAAAGCGGCGATGCGAGCCGGGCCATCGGGCTTGTGAGCATCGAGATTGTCGAGGAGGAACTTGGCGTAGATGATCAGGCTCATGGCGTGATGTCCTTGTTCACGTGCGCCAGCAACCGTTCCAGGGCCGGCGGGTCGAGCGGAGCACCCAGGGCCAGGCGCGCGACCTTGCAGCGCAGATTGGCCTCGGGGAGGGCGAAGTAAAGGTCGGCATGGGCCTCGCGCAGCCATTGCATGAGGTTGTCCAGCACCGGGCCGGGGTCGTGGCGGTGCAGGCGCTCGAGTAGCGCGGCACTCACCTGCCACCAAGGGAAGGGTTCAATGTTCAGGCGCTGCGCCTGGCGCAGCGGACGGGCCTGGCCGTTGCACCAGACGCGGCTGAATACCGGCAGCAGCGGCGTCTCGCCTGGCGCGTGGTGATCGAGCAGGGCCAGCAACTGATGGCCGTCCCACAGACGCAGGAACACCGCGGTGCCGTCGGCCAGCTTCACCTGGGTCAGGCTGCGCAGGTAGTCGAACACCAGGGTCGGTGGGTGCGAGGACACCGCCAGCCAGCCCCAGTCAAGGCAGCGTTGGTTACTGCACCAGGTGAGGAAGTCCCCTTGCGGCGCGGCCTCCACCAGGTAAGGCATGGCCTCCAGCCAGCCGGCATAGGGGGTACCTTTCCACAGCGGCTGGGGCACATGGGAGCCATCGAGCTGCCGGTAGGCAACCAGCGTGTTGGCCTTTGCAAGGCTGCCGAACACCAGGTAAAGCCGCTCACCATCAGCCAGCGGGCTGGCTGCCAGCCAGTCTTGGGGAGTAAGGGATTCACAGCTCACAGGCACCCTCCTTGCACCGCTCGCATTCCTCGCAGAACGCGGCATTGCGCCGGAAGGTGTCGAGCTGCGCCTGGGTCAGCGGCAGGCCTGCCTCCGAGCGTTCGGCCTCGGCCGTGATACCCGGCAGCAGTGGCGCGGCCGGGGTGCCGGCGGCGACCTGGCCGCTGGAGTCGACATACAGCGCGCCCCCCACGGTCACCCCGCCAGCCGCGATCCGTACGAAACCGCCGCCCGCCCGCAGCACCACCTCGCTACCGGCATCCAGCACCAGGCGCTTGCCGGCCGACAGGTGGATTTCCTGCCCGGCCTCCACCAGCAAGGCCTGGCCCAGGGTGATATGCCGGCTGTTGGCGACGGTCAGGTGGTCGTCGCCGCGCAGCTCGGTCTTGCGATCGCCGTGCACGGTGCGGTGTTGCTGGGCGTGGTAGTCGCTGTGTACATCGGCCAGCACAGTGTCGTGGCGCTCATGGCCAACGTGGCTGCGCTGGTCGTGGCCGATACGCTGTTCCCAGTCACGCTGGGCGTGGATGTAGATCTGCTCCTGGCCGGCGCGGTCCTCGATACGCAGCTCGTTGTGGCCTTCGGCGGCGGGCGAGCTGCAGGTCTTGAACACGCTGCGGGTCTTGTTGGCGGGCAGCTCATAGGGCGGCTGGTGCTCGGCGTGGTACAGGCAGCCGGTGACCAGCGGCCGGTCAGGGTTGCCGTCGAGGAAGCTCACCAGCACTTCCATGCCAACCCGCGGGATGACCAGCCCGCCGTACTGGTTACCGGCCCACTGGCTGGCGACGCGCAGCCAGCAGCTGGTCTTTTCATCGAGCCGGCCATCGCGATCCCAGTGGAACTGCACCTTGATCCGGCCAAGGCGGTCGCAGTGGATCTCCTCCCCTTGCGGGCCGGTCACCCGGGCGGTCTGGGCGCCGTGCACGCGAGGCCGTGGGCTGGGGGCTGGAGGCCGGTAGGGGGTGCCCCAGGGCAAGGCTTTGAAGGTGTTGCGGTAGCCTTGCCAGGCCTCGCCGGCGGTGCTGGCGGCGGCCTCCTCCAGCACCTGGGGCTGATGGCCCTCGTGGGTCACCTCCGCCAACAGCCAAAGCACGTTCCAGGCGGCGCGCGGGTGTGCTTCGAGGGTGAAGAAATGACCGCAGCGCAAGGCCGGTTGGTCACTGTTGCCTTCGGCTTGCAGGTAGTCGGCGCGGTGGCCTTCCAGGGCCCGCTGGCTCAGTTGGCGGCCACGCTCGCGGTCGGTGAAATCCCCCGGGTAGCCGTAGTCCTCCAAGTCCGGCTGGGGCACAGGCAGTTCGGGTTGATGCTGGGCTTCGAGCAGCAGCTTGGGCTTGAGCGGGTCGTAGTCGCGCCGGCTGACCCGCCCGGTACGCGCCGCCACCCGCGCGCCGAACTGGCTGACCACCGGCTGCTGCGCGACCTGGCCGCTGTCCGGCGCGAAAGGGGTGGGCCGCGCCAGGCGCGGGAAGGCGCTCTGCTCGTCGCCGAACACCAGCAGGTGGGCGTCGGCGCTGTGCTCGAAGTGGTAGTGCAGCCCCTCCTCCTCGCATAGGCGCTGCACGAAGGCGAGGTCGGTCTCGTCGTACTGGGTGCAGTACTCGCGTTTTGGGTATGGGGTGGGGCCGAGGCGGAACACGTAGGCGTCGGCGAGGATACCGTGAGCCTTGAGCACCCCAGCGATGATCTGCGGCACGTTCTGCTGCTGGAAGATCCGCAGGTTGCGGCAGTGCGCCAGGCTGGCCAGGCGCGGCACCAGCTCCAGCCGGTAATGGGTCAACCGCCGCCCGCTGTCAGCCTGAGCGACGCTGGCAACCTGGCCGTGGAAGCACTGCTCATCGTTGCCGACCCGCAGCGTGGCCAGTTTGTGCAGCAGGCTTTCGAGGTCGAGCGACGGGTCTTCACTGACCAGTTCGAGGTGGAATGAATAGGGGCAACTCAGTGCCTCTACCCCTTTGAAACGCAAAACCTGCAAGTCCGTTTGAACACCATGAACCTGCAAACTGAAAGGGGCTTGATCGCCAGGGCCGGACATTCACATTCCTTATGACAGGTACGTCCAAAGCGCCCCACTTACATTCCGTGCAAGTAAGGAGTCGCTCTAGAGCGGTAAATAAGCACCCGAATCATAAGACAATGAAAATGCGCAAACTTCTGCGTAATGGAACACAAGCGAATGATTTAAAAGAGGAATTACGAAATTATTTCAAATCGTTATTTATAAAAACACCGGGATATTTTAACTTCTCTGCATTTATCAATTCGGACGCTTCCTATAGGCACATCGGAAACATCCGAATAATAAAGCAAACAATTAAACAAACTTATAAACACCGCCCGGCACGACCAGTCCGTTTCAGACGGGAACAGCCAGAATGAACTCGCGATACCCAGACAAGATCACGTACACCGCGAAGTAACAGAAGATCGCCGCCGACAGCAGGTACGACCAGGTCAGCAGCCGGTCGCCGAGCAAGCGCCCGCCATGGCTGGCGATGCCGCACAGCGACAGGCACCAGACCAACCCGGCAGCGAAGAAGCCGGTAAGGAACATCCCGGCTTCGAACAGGCTGCCGCCACCCGAACGGGAGATCAGCACCCCGCCCACCGCGGCGAACCAGAGGATCGCACTGGGCGAGGACATGGCCAGGAAGATCCCGCGCAGGAACTCGCGCCAGCCCGACTCCACCACCACCTGCCCACGCCCCTCCAGGTGCCCGCCGCGCCAGGCCGCCAGCAGCATCTTCACGGCAAACCACACCAGCAGTACCGAACCGCCCAGCCACAAGCTCCAGCGCACGGCTTCAAACTGCAGCAGCACGGTCATCCCGGCCAGCGCCGCCACGGCGTAGATCAGGTCACCGACGCAGGTGCCCAGCCCCAACCAGAAGCCCTGAAGAAAGCCCCGCTGCATGGCCAGGGTGATCATGGCGATATTGGCCACGCCGATGTCCAGGCACAGGGACAGACTGAGGAGGAAACCGTTGGAAAAAGGCATGGCGCACTCGGTGCAGTGAGAAAGTTGGCCAATTGAACACTGGGCTAAGCGCGCCGGTATTGGAAAAAATTGCGCCTGCTCAGGCCATCGCCGCTTGCTCGAAGACCTCATCCGCCCATTGGTTGAGGCTCTTGCCGGCAGCATGGGCGGCAATACTGGCGGCTGCATGGACTTCCGGACGGATGCGCAGCATGACTTTGCCAGAGGCTGGTTTTTCAGGGGTGATGCCCTGCTCGGCGCAATCAGCCAGGTAATCGTCCAGCGCCTCGCGAAACGCTTCATGCAGCTCGGGTACGGAGCTTGCGTGGAAGCTGATGATATCGCGCAGGCCAAGTACACGGCCGACGAAGATATCGTCACGTGCGTCGTAATCGATGCGGGCGGCATAGCCCTTGTAGCGCATGCAGCTCATGGTCGGACTCCTGCCCGCAGCAGAAACTCGCGGGCTTCTTCAATCTGATACCGCCTGGCCTCCTTGCCAGGATGTGGGCGGTGGCATCGCCAGCACTGCTCACCCAGCAGGATCTTCACTCGGGAGCCCTGCCGCTCAAGTACCTGGCCGCCGAGATACAGCACCAATGCCTCGATTTCGGCGAAAGGCAGTGATGCCGTGGTCGGCGTTCTGAAAATACTGTCCAGGATCTTGCGATATCGTGTGTTCATCGGAAAATGCTATCAAATTAAGATAGCACTTCCGTCCACGACATTCATTCAGGATTTTTCATCACCCGCCAACACCCGCGCATAGCGTTCACGGTCCACATTCGCCCCGCTCAACACCACCGCCACCCGTTTGCCGGCCTGGCGCCCACGCTCCTGCATGAGCGCTGCCAGCGCGGCGGCCCCTGCGCCTTCGGCGGTGTTGTGGGTAGTTTCGTGATACAGGCGCATGGCGCCGGCGATCTCGTCATCGCTCACCCGCACGATACGTGCGGCATGCTCGCGCACCAGCGCAAAGGCCTCCGGATGGGGAACCCGGCAGGCCATGCCGTCGGCAAAGGTGTTGGCGCTGGCGGTGGTGACGATGCGGCCCTGTTCGAAGCTTTGCGCGTAGGCATCCGCCGCGCTGGAGACCACACCGACGATCTCGGTGCGCAGCCCCAGCAGGTTGCGCGCCTGGATCAGCCCGCAAATGCCCGAGCCCATGCCGATCGGCACATACACACAATCCAGGTCGGCGACCGCCTCGAACAGCTCCAGGGCGTAGGTGGCAACGCCCTTCACCAGTTCCGGATGGAACGACGGCACCATGGCGTAACCACGTTCTTCGGCCAGGCGGGCCGCCTCTTCACGCGCCACGTCGAAATCGACGCCATGCTCCACCAGTTCGGCGCCGAGGGCGCGCATGGCGGCGTTCTTCTCCCGCGAGTTGCCTTCTGGCACCACGATCACCAGGGGCAGGCCAGCCTGGCGTGCCGCCAAGGCCATGCTCTGGCCATGGTTGCCACGGGTGGCGGTGACCAGACCACGGGGCAACACAGCCTGCGCCAGCAGCGAACGCACATAGACCAACCCGCCGCGCACCTTGAAAGCGCCGGTGGGCGCATGGTTCTCATGCTTGACCCACAACTGGCAGCTAACCCGCTCGGCCAGCAGCGGCCAAGCGTGCTGCGGGGTCGGCGGGACGTGCTGATGGACGTAAGTGGCCGCTTCACGCAGCGCAGGCAGGTCGAACATGACGATCATCCTTCATCGGTACGAGGTTGAACCGATCCTAAGCGCCGGGCATTGTATGGGTCCAAAGTTATATTGCATGGGTAGCAATATCGTGTGGACTCCAACCCTGGCCGATGACGGCCAGCCGCGTTACCTGGCATTGGTGGCAGCCATTGCCGATGCCATCGAACGCGGTGAACTCAAGGTGGGTGAGCGCCTGCCGCCCCAGCGCCGGCTGGCCTGGACCCTCGGCCTCAACCCCAGCACCACGCAGCAGGCCTACCGTGAAGCGGCGGCGCGGCACCTGGTGTCCGGCGAGGTGGGGCGTGGCACCTATGTGCTGGCGGGAAGCAAGGAGGCGACGCTGTTCCGTCTCAAGCAAGCGGACCACCAGCAGGCGGTCATCGACCTGTCGACCAACGTGCCGGTAGCCGACCCGCATAACCTGGACCTGCAGCACAGCTTGCAGGCCCTGCTCGGCCAGGGGCAAACCGCGCTGCTCGAACACTACCTGGGGCCCGAGCAATTGCTGCTCGGCCGTGTGCAGGGTGCCCGCTGGCTGGCCAACCGCGGCCTGACCCTGGCGCCGGATGAACTGCTGCTGTGCGGCGGTGCCCAGCAAGGCCTGACGACGATATTGCAGTCGCTGTGCCAGGCCGGTGAACCGGTCATGGTCGAGGCGCTGACCGCCCCCGGCATCAAGGCCGCTTGTCGCCAGCTGCGCCTGCCGGTGCACGGTGTGGCGCTGGATGAGCAGGGCCTGTGCCCAGAGCAACTGGACCGGGTTGCCCGCGCCAGCGGTGCGCGCATGCTGGTGACCACCCCGACCCTGCACAACCCGACCGCTGCCTGCCCCAGCGCCGCACGGCGCCAGGCCCTGGCCGACGTGGTCAGGCGCCACCAACTGCTGGTGATCGAAGATGACGTGTATGGGGCGCTGGCAGACAGCCCGCCGCTGTATCCGTTGCTGGAGGGCCGCGGCATCCTGATCAGCAGCCTGTCCAAGACGGTCGCCGCCGGGCTACGCCTGGGCTGGATCACCGCCCGCCCGGGCTTGCTCGAACAGATCGACCCCCATGCCCAGGCCACCCACTGGCCGGTTTCGCCGCTGAATTTGCACATTGCCTGCCAGTGGATTGCCGACGGCACCGCCGCTCGGCGGCTGGCCTGGCAAAGGCAGGAGATCGGCGAGCGCTGGCGCCTGGCGCGGGCGACATTGGGCGATCACCTTGTGGCCGGCGCAGTGCCTTCACCGCATGCCTGGGTTGCCACGCCTGGCGATGCCGAAACGCTGGTGGGGCGCTGCCGCGCGCAGGGTGTCGAGGTGGTCCCGGCGAGCGTGTTCGCGATTGGTACACAGACGCTGCAGGCGGTGCGGATCAGCCTGTCGGCGGCACTTGGCCGCGCCCAGTTGAAGCAGGGGCTGGAAATTGTTGCCCGGGTGATGGCGCAACAGGGGTAAAGGACCAGCGGTTTGCAAGGCCTGTACGGGCCTCATCGCTGGCAAGCCAGCTCCCACTCTGATCGCGCACGGCTCGAGGTCAGCGCGGTCGAGGTGGGAGCTGGCTTGCCAGCGATGAGGCCCGCACAGACAACACAGGACAGTTGCTCCCACAGGGGAAAGCAGCGGCTTGTCGGTGATGAAGGGGTCAGGCTCACCCCTGCTGGCAGCCCTCGCCCATGGCACGGTACTGCAGCGTGTGCACCTGCCCTTGATGATCCTCATAGGTCATGGTGGCGGGTACCACTTCACAGACGTTGGGAATGGTCGACAGGTTGATCACGCGCTTGATGTCGAGGTTGGTGGAGTAGTCGTACTGCTCGACCACGGGTTGGCTGGTGGCGGGCTTGGCCTCGTCTGCCAGGGCGAACGAGGACATACCGACCAATGCAAGAATCAGTAGGGCTTTCATGGGCAACGACCTTGATGGCTATCAAGCTGATCGAGTGACTTCTGATGCCGTCAATGGCGCGGAGAAGTTGTCATCGGCGATGCAGATGACACGAAGTACCGATCCCGCTGTGTCGTACTGCTGGGGGGATGAGGAAAAGTCTACTCCCCGCCTGGAATAGTTGAACCCCGAAGTAGGACAATCACCCTTGCCGGTTTTGCAACAATCTGCGACAAAGCCAGGCCCAGATCGTTACCCGCCATTGCATCGCCTTTGACCATGCCCACACTGACCTTCACTCACCTCCCTCACCTGCAACGCCGCCTGCTGGACCATTTCTACCGCCAGCACGGCTCACGCATGCGCGCCGCCGGTGAGGGCGAGCAGTGGGTAGCGCGCGCAGGCGACATGATCGCAGGGATGAACCTCATAAGCGTGGCGGACGGCCGCTGGCTGACCGGGCTGTTCGTCGCGCCGGGCTGGCGCGGCCAGCGGGTGGCAGCACGGCTGATCGAAGCAGGTCTGCAAGGCAGTGCTGGCCCCACCTGGCTGTTCTGTGAGCCGCAACTGGTAGCCTTCTATGAGCGGCTGGGCTTCTGCGTTACCGAGCAGTTGCCCGAAGCCCTGGCCTCGCGCCTGGCCCGCTACCGGCGCAGCAAGCCATTGGTGGCGCTGGTGCGCAATCAGTCCTCGGCCACATCAAGCCCGGGGAATAACACCTCGGTGTAGCCGAATTTGCTGAAATCCTGGATTCGCGAGGGGTAGAGCCGGCCGATCAGGTGGTCGCATTCATGCTGCACCACCCGGGCGTGGAAGCCGTCGGCAAAGCGGTTGATCGGGTTGCCCTGCGGGTCGATGACTGAATAGCTGATGTGCTTGTAACGTGGCACCACACCCCGCAGGCCCGGCACCGACAGGCAGCCTTCCCAACCGTCCTCGACCTCCGTGGCCAGCGGCGTGATCACCGGGTTCAACAGAATGGTCGTGGGCACCGGCTCGGCGTCCGGGTAGCGCTCGCTGCGCTCGAAACCGAAGATCACCAGTTGCAGGTCGATACCAACCTGCGGCGCCGCAAGCCCCACACCGCCGACGTGACGCATGGTCTCGAACATGTCGTCGATCAACTGTTGCAGTTCGGCGCTGCCGATCATCTTGGCGGGCACGGGCGGGGCGATGCGCAGCAGGCGTTCGTCGCCCATCTTGAGGATGTCACGGATCATCGGGTGTTCGACTCGTGGGGGTGAGGTTCGGGTGTCACCGGGTGTTCATGGCCAAGCACGGTGATGGTTTCCTGCGGATTGTCATGGGCAAAGCCCTTCTCGCCAGGGTTCTTGCCCTCGCTCGACATATGCTCGATCACCGCGTTCATCTCCGCACCCAGCAGCAGCACGGCGGCAGAAATGTAGAAATACAGCAAGAGCACGATGATCGCACCAATGCTGCCGTACATGGCGTTGTAGTCGGCGAAGGTCTTCACGTAATAGGCAAAGCCCAATGACGCGATGATCCACACCACCACCGCCAGCACCGAGCCTGGGGTGATGAAGCGAAATTTCTGCTTCACGTCGGGCATCACAAAGTAGATGAGCGCCACCGCCACCATCATCAGGATGATGATCGCCGGCCAGCGCAGCACGGTCCAGACGAAAACCACCGCCTCCTGCAGGCCCACCTGGGCGGCGATCCACTCCATGACCTGCGGCCCGAGCACCATCAGCGCAGCGGCGGCCAGCAGCATGCCGGCGATGCCGATGGTGTAGATCACCGACAACGGAATCCGCTTCCACAACGGCCGCCCCTCGGGCACGTCATACGCGGCGTTCATCGCGCTCATCATCAGGCGCACGCCCGCCGACGCGGTCCACAGGGCAATCACGATACCCACCGAGAGCAAGCCACCTTTGGATTGCTGCAACTGGTCGATCACCGGGTTGACCTGCTCCAGCGCCTGCGGTGGCAGCACCAGCTCCGACTGCAGGCGCAGCCAGGAGAAGAAATCCGGCAAATGCAGGAAACCGATCAGGGCGATCAGGAACAGCAGGAAGGGGAACAGCGAGAACAGCATCTGGTAGGCCAGCGCGGAGGCGTAAGTGGACATCTCGTCGTCAAGGAACTCCTTGACGGTGCGCACCAGCACGCGGTGCAGGGGCAGGCCGCGCAGGTCGGGGAAAATCATAGCGTCTCCTTTCGCCGCTTGATCGTCTGAGGGTCTGGCTCACTACAGGGGAAGGCCTGTCAATGCAGACAAGTCTAATAGACCCTGCCGCAGCTGTGGTTGCTCAGTGCGCCTTTGAAGAAAAACCCTACACCCGCCCCCACGCGACCGTGGGCGCGGGCTGCCCCGCGATCAGCCGTTCAGGATCAAGGTTTCTTCAGCGCATCCTTGGCCTTGCCCACCGCCTGCTGCGCCTCGCCCTTGAGCTCCTGGGCCTTGCCTTCGGCGCGCAGCCGATCGTTGTCGGTCACCTTGCCGACGCCTTGCTTGATGTTGCCCACGGCCTCGTTGGCCAGGCCTTTGGCTTTGTCTTTGGTGCCACTCATGGGATGTCTCCTTGCGCGAAAGACACGGGAAATCGTGCCGACAGTGGGTCGACCCGCGCCCCTTTGCCAGAGTTTCAATCGGTTCGATTGTCGCCAGCCGAACGGTAAACAGCGGGCGAATACCGCACCGATTCACCTGCCACGGCGCCGCGAAGGCGAACGGCTGCCCTAGAATCGCCCCCAGACAGCCCGCCCGAGCACGGCGCGGCGCATAACAACAAACAGTCAGTGGAACCCCGCACCATGCGCCTGATGCCTGCGCTGGCAGCCCTGCTGCCGCTACTCCCCTTGTCCGCCCACGCCGTTGCGCCTGCCCAAATGCAGACGCTGACGGTCAACCGCTATGCCGACGACGGGCAACCCGGCACCCTGCGCTGGGCCATTGAAACCAGCAACCTGAACCCCGGCCACTACCGCATCGATATCGCCGCCGTGGGTAAACCGCCCCATGTGATCCGCCCGAACCGAGCGCTACCGGAAATCAAGGGGCCGGTCAGCATCACCGGCCTGGCCTGGGCCCGCGACGGCCAGTACATCACCCTCGATGGCTCGGGTTATATCAAGGACCAGGGCGTACACACCTGCCCTGGCGCCCTGCCCGGCCAGTACGGCACCAACGTACGCACCACCACCAACCCCGGCCTGGTGCTGCGCGATACCCAAGGCGTGCACCTGCAGGGCCTGGAAGTGCGCAACTTCTGCATCGGCATCCTGGTCAACCGCGCCAGCTACAACGTCATCGAAGACAACCGGATCGTCGCCAACAAGGGCGGCGCCGGAATCATGCTGACCGGCGACGACGGCGCCGGCAACCCGACCGCCACCACCACGAACAACAACAAGGTCCTGCGCAACCAGCTGATCGACAACGGCGATGGCCTGGAGCTGACCCGTGGCGCGGCCTTCAACCTAGTAGCCGACAACCTGTTCCGCTCCACCCCGGCCAACCCGGAACCCTCCCAGGGCATCGAGATCCTGCTGGGCAACGACAACAGCGTGGTGCGCAACCGCTTCGAGAATTACTCCGATGGCCTGCAGATCAACTGGGGCAAGCGCAACTACCTGGCCGGCAACACCTTCAGCGGCAACTCCATCGGCGTCAGTGTCACCGGCGAGGGCAATATCCTCGACGGCAACCTGATCCACGGCAACCGCATCGGCGTGGCGCTACGCCCGGAGCCGGAGATCACCGCCACCCGCCTCACCGCCAACCGCATCTGGGGCAACAGCCAGGATATCCGCCGCTGCGAAGCCGGGGGCTCGTGCGTGGCCGACCAGCGCACCGGCGCCATCGTGTTCGGCGTGCCGGCCCAGGCCCATGCGCTGTACGTGGGTTCGCGCGGCATCGGGGCGCAGTTGGCGAAGCAGGACCAGGCCATCATCTGCGACGGCAAGGGCGAACCCAAACCCTGCCAGCCGCTGCCCAACCATAACCAGCAGCCGCCGACACTGCTCGCCCTGCAAGGCAATGTGCTGCGCGGCGAGGTGCAGGGGCCGGCATCAAGCCTGCTGCGGGTCGAACTGTTCGGTAATGCCGAGGCGGAGGCGACCGAGGCCGAGCAGTATCTGGGTGAAGTGCTGGTGAACAGCGATGCCAAGGGGCAGGCGCGGTTTGCTCAGGTGCTTGAGCAAAGCGAAGGGCTGCAAAGCTTCACCGCGACCGTCACCACCGCTGATGGCGCCACGTCGGCATTGAGCGCAGCGCTGCGCCGTTGAGGCCACAGACCTTATCGCCGGCATGCCGACGATAAGGTCGCCCCGCGCCCCAGGCAGCCATTGCAGATTTCACGTAGCATGCGCACATTCCCACCACCACTGCCCATCGCCATGCTGATCCCCTACGAGCAACTCGAAGCCGACACCCTCACCCGCCTGATCGAGGACTTCGTCACCCGCGACGGCACCGACAACGGCGACGACACGCCCCTGGAAACCCGTGTGCTGCGGGTGCGCCAGGCGCTGGCCAGGAAGCAGGCATTCATCCTGTTCGATTTCGAGAGCGAGCAATGCCAGTTGCTGGCCCGGCATGATGTACCGCCGGAATTGCTGGCACCCTAGGCCTTTTTTATGCCCGCGCTTTCGCCTGCTGCTCCTTGATCCGTTCGTACACCTCTACCCGGTGCACATCGACATGGCGCGGTGCGCTGATGCCGAAGCGAACCTGGCCATTCTCGACCGACACCACCTGGATGCTGATGTCGTCTCCGATGAAAATCACCTCACCCACTTCACGTCCGATTACCAACATGCTCCGATCCTCCAGCCATAGGGAAAACCGGAGACTGCCTTGATGGCTTTCTCCTACTCAATCACTCCAGGGTGAAAGAGACCTAGCCTACCAACAGAGGTAAAAGGTCCTACAAAAATGCGGCTCAACCATAATGCCAGCCAGTCAAGCCAATTGGGGCCGCTCTGCGGCCCTTCGCGGGTAAACCCGCTCCCACAGGATTGCGCAAAATCTCAAGCTAGCGCTGTACCTGTGGGAGCGGGTTTACCCGCGAAGGGCTGCAAGGCAGCCCCATTAGTGGCTTTGAAGCGCTATCTGACTGGCATTAGGCTCAACCAGCACTTTTGCCGGCCTTGGCGCGCATCTTGACCGCCATATCGGCCATTTCGTCATACAGCCGCTGGGGCGCCTGGCACTTGAGCTGCCATGCCTGGCGCCCGGCCTCGTGGGGCAGGATGAGGAACTCGCCGGCAGCCACCTGTGCATGAATGTACTCGGCAATATCGGCAGCACTGATGGGCGAGCCTTCCAGCAACTTGCCCACCTGGGCCTTCATTGCCGGGGTCGGCCCACGGAACGAATCAAGCAGGTTGGTCTGGAAGAACGACGGGCAGACCACGTGCACCGCCACCCCGACCTGGCGCAGCTCAACCAGCAGGCTTTCCGACAGTGCCAGCACCCCGGCCTTGGCCACGTTGTAGTTGCTCATGCCCGGGCCCTGCATCAGCGCGGCCATGGAGGCAATATTGATGATCCGTCCACGGCTGCGTTCGAGCAGCGGCAGGAACGCCTTGCAACCCTTGACCACGCCCATCAGGTTGACCGCGATCTGCCAATCCCAGTCTTCCAGCGACAGCTCGCTGAAGAAGCCGCCCGAGGCCACCCCCGCGTTGTTGACGATCACGTCGCAGCCACCCAGACGCTGTTCGCAGGCTTGGGCCAGGGCGGTGAGCTGGCTGTAGTCGCGCACGTCGCAGCGCTGGACAAAACCATCGCCACCGGCGGCGCGCACCTGCTCCAGTGTCTCGCGCAGGCCCACCTCGTTGACATCGGCCAACGCCAGTTGCCAGCCCTCACGGGCCCAGCGCAGGGCAATCTCACGGCCCAGGCCGGAACCGGCCCCGGTGATCATCATTCGCTTGTGCATGGTCGCTGCCTTGTCCAGAACAGTGGGAATGCCTGGCAGTCTAGCGACAACCAAGGCTGCGCCGGTGTGGCATCAGGCAGCTGAATGTGGGGGTATCGGGCGACTCTGGGGGGGACTGGCCGGCGTGTACCGACGGCCGATTGAATTTTTACCGGCACGCACCGGTCGGAAATTGTGAGCGGCCAGCATTGTTCCGCGGCCCTTGACCCCCAACCACGCAAGGACTCCGCCATGACCACGATCCTCATCATCATCCTGATCCTGCTGCTGATCGGTGGCTTACCGGTCTTCCCCCACTCGCGCAGCTGGGGCTATGGCCCTTCGGGCATCGTCGGCGTAGTGCTGGTGGTGCTTTTGATCCTGGTGTTGCTGGGGCATATCTGACCTAGCCAGGCGGCGGCACCAGTCGCATGTCACCGCGCAGGCGCCGCAACAGCGCCTCGCGGTCCAGCGGCAGTGCGAGGTAGTCGCCCTGGGCGCTCTCGCAGCCCATCCCCAGCAAGGCCAGATGCTGTTCGGCGCTGGATACCCCGACCACCGTCAGGTGCTGTTCGAGGGCCAGCGCCAGGTTCAGGCAATGCTGCACCACGGCCCGGCATCGGGCTTCGTGGGGCAAGCCGCGAATGAAGCGCTCAGCCAGTTTGATCCGGGTGAACGGCAGCTGGCACAACAGCTGGCTGCCTGCCTGGTCGCTGCCGAACTCGGCCAGGCTCAGCTCGCAGCCCAGCGCCCGCAACCGCAGCAAGTTCTCAAGTTCCACCACGGTGATGTGGTAGAGGCTGCGCCCGCTCAGCTCGAAACACAGGTGACGCACATCGAAGCGCTGCTGGTGCAGCAAGGTGCGAATACGCAACACCAGAGAGCGGTCCAGCAGTTGCGGCCCCTTCAGGCGCAGGGTGATGCGCAACCGGCGCCCCTCGGCCTGTAGTTCGCTGTGCAGCGCCAGGCCCTGCTTAAGCAGTAGCAACGCCAGTTCATCGAGCAAGCCACAACGTTCCACGACGGGCAGGAAGACCTCAGGAGCTAGCACCCCCATCAACGGATGGTGCCAGAACGGTATCAGGTCGACGCCAGTGATGCGCCCGTCGCGCAAGTCGAAACTGGGTAGGTAGAACGCCGTGAACTGCCCATCGCGCATGCCGCGGCGCACCCCTTCCTCACCCGGCCAGAGTACCGCCGGGCGGGGTGACGTGCTATCTGACGACAGCGGATTCGGCAGGCACTGGCGCAGCATCTCCACCGACAAGGGTGGGTCCATGTCGGCGATGAAACGCATGCCCAGCCGCTCCACCAGCTGCTGTACGCTGCGGCGCATGCTCGGGCTCAGGCTGCAGGTCAACAGCACCGCCCCCGCCAACCTGGCCTTGCCCAGTCGATGGAGAAACTCCAGGGTATCCATGCCGCCGTCGCTCCCACCCGTCAGGGCACACACCGCCAGATCGACCCGTCCGGCCCGCTGCAGGCACAGCATGGCTTCGTTGGCATCCTGTGCCTGCAACACCTCGGCACACCCCAGGTAACCAAAGGTCTTCACCGCGATCACCCGCTGGAAGCGGTGCTCTTCGACTACCAGCACCCGCAACCCGTCTACTTCCATGTTCCACCTCTCGCTGCTCAACCCTGGCCGACGTGTCTGTCACGTGCGGCGCTGTTCTGTGTGCTGTAGCGCTGCAACACCCGTTCGAGCTCACTCAGTGCCTGGCAAACGGCCTCCAGTTGCCCGGGCGGGAGCGTGCCGCCGGCACAACTGCGCTCGACCTGCTCGCAGGCTTCGATCACCTTGCGGGCGCGAATGATCCGCGCCCCACCCTTGATTCGGTGAGCCAGCGCAGCCAGTGCCCCCAGATCCTCGTCTTCGCCATGGCCGAGCAGTTGGCCAAGGTCTTTGCGGTTGCTGGCCAGCAGGTCATTGAGCAGTGCGTCCAACGCCTGCTGGTCCCCCCCGGTCAGGCGCTCCAGGCTGCTCAGGTCGAAGCCGTCGCCCACGGCGACGGGCGCGTCGTCACTCACCCGCTGCGTGCCCACCAGTGCCAAGGCCAGCGCCTTGAGCCCCAACGGTTTGAAATGGCAGGCATCCATGCCGGCACGCTCGCAGCGCTGGCGCTCGCCCACCAACGCATTGGCAGTCAGCCCCAGCACCCGGCAGGCCCGGCGCCCCTGTCGACGCTCGTGCAGGCGAATCGCCCGGGCCAGGGTGTAGCCATCGAGCACGGGCATGTTGCAGTCGCTGATCACCACATCGAAATCGCCCTGCAACCACGCGCGCAAGCCCTGGGCGCCATCTTCGGCAACGCTGGCACGATGGCCCAGGTAGCCCAGCTGATTGGCCAGCAGCAGGCGATTGGCCGGATAGTCGTCCACCACCAGCACACGCAGCTGGCCGCCGTGGTGCGGCTCGAAGACATCGCCTGGCACCACCTGGCTCGCCAAACCCTCGAAGCAGGCCGTCACCCGCAGCCCCAGATCGATGCGCGTACCCACACCCAGGGTGCTGCGCAAGTGCATGTGCCCGCCCATCAGCTCGCACAGCGTACGGCTGATGGACAAACCCAGGCCCGCACCACGCCGGGCCGAATGGCGGTTGTTGCTGGCCTGCCAGTAAAGCCCGCCCAGGCGCGACAGTTCGGCCTCGGGGATACCGACCCCGGTATCTTCGATTGTCAACGCCAACTCCAGGTCACTGCCTGCAGGGCAGGCGCGCAGGCTGACCCGCACACAACCCTTGTGGGTGAACTTGATGGCATTGCTGATGAGGTTGGCCAGGATCTGCTTGAAACGCAGAGGGTCCAGCAGCACCTCGCATTCCGCCTGCCCATCCACCTCCAGCACCAGTTGCAGGCCCTTGGCCCTGGCCTGCTGCTCGAACAGGGTGACCACGCCCGTCACGTGCTGGCGCAAATGCACGCGCTGCGGCGCCAGTTCCAGATGCCCCGACTCGATGCGCGTGACATCGAGGATGTCGCCGATCAGCTCCAACAAACCGCGAGCGGCATCGGAGGCCACCTCGATGGACAGCCGGTCCAGTACGCCCTGCTCGGCCTTGCGCATGGCCAGTTCGAGCATGCCCAACACCGCGTTCAACGGGGTACGGATCTCATGGCTCATGGTCGCGAGGAAGTGGGTCTTGGCCTGGTTGGCACTGTCGGCGTCCTCCTTGGCCTCCTGCAGCGCGGCATGCAAGCGCTGGCGCTCCGACACATCAATCCAGCCGGCGATGACCCCGGCCTCGCCCTGGCTGCGATAGGGCAGCATCCAGTGGCAGAGCGTCCTGGTCTGCCCCTTGGCCAGCGCCACCTGGCAATCCTCGATGCGCGCCTGGCCGGTGGCCAGCACCTGGCGCCACCCACGTTGCCAGGCCATCTCGTCGGTCTCTCCTACTGGCTGGCCGATCGCTTCGGCTTTCCTCAGCCCCAGTGCTTTCAGGTAACTGCTGTTGCAGGTCTGCAAACGGCCCTCCTGATCACAGACATAGATCGGGTGCGGAGTGCCATCGATCATCACGCGCATGAACGCCAGTTGATTGGCCAACGCCTGCTCGGCCTGCTCGCGCACCCGCACCAGCTGGCGCAGGTAGCGCACCCAGACCAGCGCCAACACCAGCGCCGCGGCGACCGCGGCAAAGCCCTGCAGCACCTGCACGCGATAACGCTGCCAGAAGCTGTCGGCGATGATCACCTCGCTGCGCCAGCGCCGGCTCAGTGCCTCCATTTCCTGGGGCGAGAGACTCAGCAGCGCCTTGTTGAGGATCGACTGCAACTCCAGTGCCCCCCGATGGCTGGCGAAGGCGAAATAGGCCGGCTCCAACGGCAAGCTTGCGCTGACCTTCAACCGGGTCGGGTAGAGCCGCTCCACCAGCGCCTTGGCGCCGATCAGTGGCACCAGGGCGGCGTCGGCCCGCCCACTGGCGACCCGCCACACGGCATCCACCGGCCCCAGGGCCTCGACCTTGCGGATCTCCGGATGCCTGTCGTGCAGGTATTCAACGGGCAGGCCACTGCGACTCATGGCCAACCGCCGCCCCGCCAGATGTTCCAGGTCGACAGGTGCATCGGCGTTATCGGCGGTGACCAGCACCCGCGGAGAACTGGCGAATGCGCGGCTGAATGCCAGGAATGTCTCACGGCGGCTACTGGGGCTGAGCCCGGCGATCAGGTCGGCGTTGCCCTGGCGCACGTCTTCGACCATGCGCTCCAGGTAGTTGCCGTCGGTGAACTCGAAGTGCAGCCCGGTGCGCCGGGCGATGCGTTGCAGTACATCGACGGCCAGTCCGCGCAAACGGCCCTCGCCGTCCCGATAACTGATTGGCGGGTACTGCGCATTGAGCAGCACGCGCACGGTCGGATGCCGCTCTATCCAGCGTCGCTCCTCGTCGCTCAGCGCCAGCGGGCGGCGCTCCACCGGCCCCTGCCCCCCCCAACGCCGACGTATGCGCTCATGTTCCTCCTGCGGCACATGCGCCAGCACCGCATTGACCATTTCAAGCAACGGCTGGTTCAATGGCGCGATGGCGAATCCCATGGGTTGTTCGCTCAATGCCGGGCAGTCGATGGCCTCGATGTTGCTCATCAGGCCCTTGCCGATCTGGTACTGGCTCTCCAGCGCCCCGCCCAGGTACAGCTCGGCCTGGCCGAACGCCAAAGCGCCCAACGCCGCTCGGCTGGAGGCATAGACCTGCACCTGGGCCTGTGGATAGATCGCCAGCACACTGTCCAGGCTGCGATAACCCTCGCGCATGGCCAGGCGCAACGGCTCAGTTGCCGCATCGATGCGCTCCTCATCCTCACGCGCCACCAGCATCGGCCGATCCTCGACATAGGGCGCCGTCAGCCGCAGGTTGGCGAAATCAGCCTGCTGCGCGGTGACGCTGCCCAGCAGATGAGCCTGCCCGGTGCGCACCGCCGACAATGCCTCATCGACCGAAGCGAACAAGCGCAAGCGCACCTCCACCTGCAGTTGCTCGGCGATCAGCCCTGCATAATCGGCACTGATGCCTTCGTACTCATGCCCGATGCCGAGAATGTCCAGCGGCGGGTTGTCCGGGCGCACCACGGCCAGGATGATCTGGCGATGCTCCCATAGCCACCGCAGTTGTGCCTCGCTCGGCACCACACGCGGCCCCTCGAGGCTGGAGCGCCCATGCAGCACCGGCTGGGGCTGGGCGGCCAGCAGCGGTGCGACGCTCAGCAGCAGGCCTAAGAAGAATATCTGTGGGATAGGCAAGGTCGGCCTGGCTAAATCAGCAGATTGCGCCGAGCAAGGTCGGCCAAGTCGACCACCGAGGTCACCCGCAGCTTTTCCAGCAGACGTGCCTTGTACGTGCTGATGGTCTTGTTGCTTAGCAACATCTGCTCGCCGATGGCCTTGTTGCTCATGCCCTTGGCCAGTTGCTGGAGAATGATCACCTCGCGATCGCTGAGGCCGGCGATGCGCTGCGTATCGCTGGCGGCGATGTCCTGCCGGTGCACCGAGCTCAGTGCCACATCGGGGAAATAGGTGTAGCCGGAGCGCAGGGCCAGCACTGCCTTGCTCAATTCACTGAGGTCATCACACTTGGAGACGAAGCCAGCAGCCCCGGCCTTCATGCAGCGCAGCGAGAAATATTCGGCCAACTGCGAAGTCAGCACCAGGATCTTGGCCGGCCGGTCCTGGGCCCTGATCCGCTCGATCACCTGCAGGCCGTCCAGGCCCGGCATGGTGATGTCCAGCACCACCAGGTCGGGGCCGCGTTCACGGGCCATGCGGACCGCATCGATCCCGTTGTCCGCTTGCCCCACCACGTCCAGGCGGTCCTGGCGCAGTTGCAGGCAGACACTGGCGCGAATGAAGGGGTGGTCGTCGACGATAAGCGCTTTCATGTTGCGATCTCCCTGATGATCAGCCTTTGAAGGCCATTTCCTGACGTTTCTCGCCTTCGTGCAGTTCGAAACGGTAATGCCGGCCAGGTTGCGCCTCGAGTATGCGCACACGCCCCGGCAGCAGGTGGTGCTTGGTCGCCGGCGCGCAGTCGCGGCCGTCCGCCGTGCAGTGGCGCAAGTGGTCGAGGACCACCGTGGCGTTGCCCTGGTTGCTCACCCTCACGGCCCCGCCCTCGCCGTGCACCGGAGTGTCGTAGCGGGTCTCGCCCGGGCGCACAAACAACAGAGTGCCGTAGCCGGCCAACACGTTGACCCCGGCCTTGAGGTTGTTGCGGTATTGCTCGGCATCCTCGTCGCTGACCCGGAAGCCATCGTCGTGCTCGGGCAGCACGGGCATGAAGCGCAGGCGGAAATAGCGTTCCTTATCTCGTTCGCCGCGATACAGCAGGCGTACCGCTTGCATGCCCCGGGCTGGCACGATCAACCGCGCCGGGCTGACCACCAGGCCACGCAGCTCAAGTGGCAGACCTTCCTGATCGACTTCACGGGCCACGCCAGCGGAGTCGTACACCAGCTCGGCGACGCTGACCTTGACGAACGCGGTGGTGTCGCCACCGTTGCGCACTCGTTTGAGCAGCGTGCTCTTGTCCCCGTCCATGTAGTCGTAAAGCCCGCCCACGTTCAGCTCCGGGCCGGCTTGCGTCGCCAGGGGTGTCAACAGCAGGGCCAGGTACACGAATTTCCATGCGTTCATTTCAAACCTCGTGATAGATGCCGTGATAGCCAATAGATATCACCACCTGTCATTCTTCATGGATGTGCCAAACGGGAAAGATTGACGCTTCCTAAAGCACAAAGAGAAATTTCCTAAAGACCCGGATCGACGCCTACAGCTCTGCGTCAAATACCACCGTGGCCTGGCCTTCATAGCGGCTGCCCGGCTGGGCCAACATCGCGGTCAGCGCCTCGCCGGTCACATCGAAGTGCAACTGTCCCTGACGACTGAACAGGCCATCCCGTGGCCGTAACTCGACGGCCAAGGCCTTGCCGGTAGGTATGCTCAGGCGGCTGATCGGCCTGCCCTGCTGCGCACTCACGGCAGGCAGACTCAGGGCGATCTCCACCGGCACCTGGTGTGCGCTGGTGTTGCGGATTGCACACTGGCTACCCTGGTCGTACTGGCAAAGTTTGTAGATCTTCAGGGGGCCGGAGCTGGACAGCCGAAATGGCATGTCGCGCGACAGCTTAGAGGGTTGCCTGCGCCCGCCGAGCCAGGCCAGCCATCCTCCGGGCGGCTCGAGCACCGCACGCTCCGATCCAGGAGGGAACCACAGATGCAGGTCGTGCTGAACATCGAGTACGAAATGCACGGTAAGGAGGTTGTCGTTGAGATCGGTCACAGCATTGCCAAAGTCAAAATCACCGCCCGAGCCGACGCTGTACTGGGTGCTGCCACGGTATTGGCCCTGAGGCATGCTGACGGCCGCGGGCATGATCAAGCGAAAAAGCACGCCAGTCTCAAGTACGACCATGCTGACCGTTTCCCCGTCCGGCGCATCGCGATGCTCATTGTGGCAAGCCTCGGGGGCCTGAGGATTGCGCACACCCCAGAGGTACTGAGCCCTCAGATTCTGCCAATGGACGCTGTTCAAAAGTGTACAGCCGCCTACGAGACCTCCTTGGTATCCGTTCACCGGCAGCAGTCCTTCAGTTCCCACTTTCTCCATGTACTGGCCGATACCCGAGAACTGCAACTGAAGTGTGAAGCGCTCGCCACTGGCCTGGTTGAATACCTCGACGTCCCGACGTGACGGCACCTTGACGTAATAGCGATGACGAAAATCGACCGCGCCCTTGACCGTGGTCTTGGTAAACGAGATGGGCAAATCGACCGTACTCTCCCCGATGCATTGGTTTGGCCAGCGTGCGCACAGGTTGGCGGGAGGCGTGGTGTTCTCGAACTTCCCGGCGGCATCACCTCGATAACGCGCAGAAATGGTCGCGTCCTGTGCCCAGCCAGGTTGAGCTAGCAGGCTACCCAGCACGCAAGCCGGGGCGAACAACCGCAGGACCCGGAGGTATGAGCGGGCATGTCGAGCGATCGGCATCAACTTTTGTCTCCAGTGCGTGCGAGCGCAGCTCGCAACTGATTGTCACCAAGGCACGGCAGATCACCGGCCAACAGCAAGCTGCCCTCCCGAACCATCCTGGAAAGCTCAAGCTCCAGCAGACAGATCGCCTTGCCGCCGTGGCGAATCTCCAGGTTTGGCTGCGCCTCGCTCATTTCGACGGCGAAGTGCCCGCCGACCTCGCTGATCCCGCGGCTGGCGTGGTTGATAACTTGCGCGCCGCTCAATGGCTGCCCCTGATGATCGACCAGCCGTCCAAGCACAGTGACCGTGCGCAGTACTTTCAACTTCCGATACTCCACCCCGCCCCGGTTCAGGTGATAGTCCAGGCTGCTGGGCTGGATCACCGCTGCCGGATCGTGTGTACCGGCGAAGTCGAACTGCACATGCCCAGCCCGATAGGCTCCGACCGGCACGATGTTGCGACCGGGCCGCAACGTGGCACTCAGGCCCTGTTGATCGTCGGCGCGCACCTCCAACGCTGGCAGATCGGTTTCGACGTCGATGATCAAACCTGCTTCGTGGGCCAGGTGTTGGCCACTTACGGCCAGCTCGCCGCCGCCCATGGCCACCACGCTCTGCAAGTTGAGGCCGCCGCTGATGCGGTCGTTGTAGGAGGAGCTCTGCGCGAAGGCATCACCAAACAGCGCCTGGCTCTGGAACTGGGCATTGCCACCAAAGCCCACGCCGTAACGATCCACGCTGGCGCTAGCGCCCAGGTTGCGCAGCGGCCCCAGCTCGACATCCTGCTGATAGGCGATCGAACCGTTCTGATCGCGACCGCCGTCGCGTGAGGTGCGGCTGCCCAGACTGGCGGCAATACGCCGGCCCGGCCCACCAAGGCTCATGCTCAGGCTCAGGTTGACGCCGCGATTGCGCGCCCCGCCGCTGCTGGCGGTGCCGGGCCGATCGAACAGCGACAGCCGCCAGTTGGCGTCGGAGCCTGCCAGCTTGCCGTAATAGGACCAACCCAGGTCGACACCCAGCCCGCTGGCTGCGCCGTTGCTGTGGGCCAGGCGCAAGGTCGCGGTACTGCGCGAGGTGACGTGGTGGTTGAACGACAACGCGGTCTGGGTGATTTCCTGCTGCTGGTCGACCTTGCCGTTACCCGTCGTGTCGATGTCCGTCCAGGCCTGGTTGTGGCTGAGCACCAGCGAGCCCAGGGCATGGCTGTGGATCATCTGCAGGTCGTAGCCATCGCCCTGGCCCTCGGTACGGTACAGGTTGCCGTAAAGCTTGAGACGGTCTAGCAGGTCCCAGTCCAGCGAGGTGCCGTATTGCATGGCTTCGTCCACCCGTTGCACGGAGGTGCCAACGATGGCCCGTGGGTGCACCAGGTAGTTGAGCATGACCCCAGCCCCGAGGCTGTTGTCATGCGCGTCATCCCAGTTGCTCAGCAGGCTGGTCTGCTGGCCGAGAAAGAGGTTGTAGCGCCAGCGGCTGTCACTGTTGCGCCAGTTGGACGGCTTGTAGATGAATTCCTCGGTGCGCGAGGTCTCCTGGCCATCTTCGATCAGGCGCACTTCCACCTGGTAGATGCCACCTGGCAGCACGCGGGTATCCAGGGCCTGCAGCCCTGGCTGCACCGGCTGACTGTTGATCAGTACACCATTGCGGTAGAACTCCACCTGGCCGGGCCGATTGGGCGTGACGTAGATCGGCGTCGAGCTGGGTTGGCCATTGTCGATCAGCAGGCTGTCGCTGCTGCCGAACATCAAGCCGAGTGTGGTGTCCGGGCTGCTGCCCAGCAGGCGCGGCTGGCGGGTGAGCCCCTGAGCACCTGGAGTGAAATAGCCCAGGCGAAAGAAATGCTGGTCGTGCAGGCGCTCGGCATAGAGCTGATCCATACGGTGGCGGGTACCGTGCTGGCTGACGCTGCCTCGGTCGAACTGGGCGTCGGCCAGGGCCGTCCAGTTGCCCAGGCTGCCCTGCCCCTGCAGGCCGAAGCGACCACTGGTGGCCTGGCCATCGTTGACCAGGTTGAGTTGGTTGCGCAGCAGCAGGCCATGACTACCCTGCTCAGGCAGCGCATGAAAACGCGGTGCCTGGCGGTCCTGCTCGGCATCGTTGGTGAGCAGCGACAACTGCGAGTTGACCAGGCTGTAGTGGATCGCGCGCAGGCCATCGATGCAGTCACGCGAGCAATCACCCAGCGGACGCCCTTCGCCCAGGCGCTCCTGCCAGCGTCGGCGCACGGACGCGGACTCACGGCTGTCCTGGGTGTCGGTGAATTCGAGCAACTGCACGCGCTCGTCACGCCCGAGCACTACCATTGCATCGCCCAGGTAACGGCCGTCGAGATCAACCCTGACCGCCAGGGGCACATCGAAGAAATGCGCTTCGAACTCCCGCGGCAAGCCCTTGGCCTGGCTGACCACCCCCAAGGCTTCGCGCGCTGGGTCGGCGATCGCCGGAGAAGCGCACAGGCAGACGGCGACAAGGTAGCCTCGAGCGCCACGCATGAAAACAAATTTGTTGGCCATGACCCTGTCTACAGGCAAAGCTTCCCCCTGCCGCCAGTAACGCCGGGCGGCAAGGGGCAACTACGGATGGGAAACGGAAAAATGCGGGATCAGGGCGCTGCGGTTTCGAACATCATGCTGACCAGACCTTGGTAGGCACCCGGCTTGTAGCCGCCGGCTGGCGACTGGGCCTCAACCACGAAGTCCATCAGCGAGCCGGCTGCGGCTTGGGCCTGGGGCAGCACCACCTGCGCCGTAGTGCTCAGGTCGGTAGCACCCACCCGAACATTCAGGTCGATGGCGTCAATGCCACTGACGATGGAGGCCGGCGACAGCAGGCGGGCGGTGATCGGGCCGATGGTGCTTTTGGCCTGCAACTGTTTGTTGATCGGGTAGAACGAGCTGCTGACCGGGTTCCAGGCCATGTCCTGGGGGTCGTTCATCCAGTTGCCGCCCACCGGCTCGACGTAGAACGCAGCGGTCGGCACGGTGGCGGTGATCAGCACCTGTTTCTCGATGGGGTCGGCGGCCTGCACGCCAGTGGCGGCCATGAGCGCCAGCGGAAGTGCCAGAAGGAATGCTTTCACGAATAATCTCCTTGAAACCTGCAGGGAACGTCACAGGGGAACGTGCCAATCGGCGAGTTGCCGCGGGCTGATGGGATTATTCGGATTCACCACGGAGCACGAATCAGGAACGCTCCTGTCGTCTTGTTGAAATTTCCCAGAGTGCTGTCATAGCGCCATAAATGAAAACGCCCCGACAAGCGGGGCGTTCCAGGTCAAGGCCTTTCAGCGATCAGTGCGACACCGCACCGCTGGCCCCCAGGCCAGTCTGCGAGCGGACGAACTGCGGGTAGAACAGCGCGCGTTCGTCTTCGGCAGCCTTGGACTTGTCGGTGACCGAGAAGAACCAGATACCGACAAAGGCGATCAGCATCGAGAACAGCGCCGGGTACTCGTAGGGGTAGATGGCTTTCTCGTGGCCGAGGATCTGTACCCAGATGGTCGGGCCGAGGATCATCAGGCCCACCGCGCTGATCAGCCCCAGCCAGCCGCCGATCATGGCGCCGCGGGTAGTCAGCTTCTTCCAGTACATCGAGAGCAGCAGTACCGGGAAGTTGCAGCTGGCGGCGATGGAGAAGGCCAGGCCGACCATGAAGGCGATGTTCTGCTTCTCGAACAGAATCCCCAGGCCGATCGCCAGTACGCCCAGGGCGATGGTGGTGATCTTCGACACGCGGATCTCGTCCTTGTCGTTGGCCTTGCCCTTGCGCCAGACGCTGGCGTACAGGTCATGGGACACCGCCGAGGCACCGGCCAGGGTCAGGCCGGCAACCACCGCCAGGATGGTGGCGAAGGCCACGGCCGAGATGAAGCCGAGGAAGATGCTGCCACCCACGGCATCGGCCAGGTGCACCGCCGCCATGTTGTTGCCACCCAGCAGGGCGCCGGCGGCGTCCTTGAAGTCCGGGTTGGTGCTGACCAGCAGGATCGCGCCGAAGCCGATGATGAAGGTCAGGATGTAGAAGTAACCGATGAAGCCGGTGGCGTAGAGCACGCTCTTGCGGGCTTCCTTGGCGTCACTGACGGTGAAGAAGCGCATCAGGATGTGCGGCAGGCCAGCAGTACCGAACATCAGCGCCAAGCCCAACGAGAACGCCGAGATCGGGTCCTTGACCAGGCCGCCCGGGCTCATGATCGCCTCGCCCTTGGCGTGCACCTTGATGGCCTCGGAGAACAGGGTGTTGAAGTCGAAGCCCACGTGCTTCATCACCATCAGCGCCATGAAGCTGGCACCGGACAGCAGCAGCACGGCCTTGATGATCTGTACCCAGGTGGTGGCGAGCATGCCGCCAAACAGCACGTACAGGCACATCAGCACGCCGACCAGGATCACCGCAACATGGTAGTCAAGGCCGAACAGCAGCTCGATCAGCTTGCCGGCACCGACCATCTGCGCGATCAGGTAGAACGCCACCACCACCAGCGAGCCGGAGGCCGACAGGGTGCGGATTTCTTTCTGCCCGAGGCGGTAGGAGGCAACGTCGGCAAAGGTGTACTTGCCCAGGTTGCGCAGGCGTTCGGCGATCAGGAACAGGATGATCGGCCAGCCGACCAAAAAGCCGATGGAGTAGATCAGGCCGTCGTAGCCCGAAGTGAACACCAGGGCGGAAATACCCAGGAATGAGGCTGCCGACATGTAGTCGCCGGCAATCGCCAGGCCGTTCTGGAAGCCGGTGATCTTGCCACCGGCAGCATAGTAGTCGGCGGCAGAATTGTTGCGCTTGGAGGCCCAGTAGGTGATGCCCAGGGTAAAGGCGACGAAGGCCACGAACATGGCGATCGCGGCAACGTTCAGCGGTTGCTTCTGCACCTCGCCGGTCAGGGCATCGGCTGCCCACACGGCGGGTGCGAAAGTGCCGCAGGCCAGGACGGCCAGGGCTTTGGCATGACGGATCATTGCTTGGCCTCCTCGAGGATTGCCTTGTTCAACTCGTCGAACTCGCCGTTGGCGCGACGCACGTAGATGGCGGTAAGCACGAACGCCGAAAGGATCAGGCCGACGCCCAGGGGGATACCCCAGGTGATCGACGAGCCGGGGCTGAGCTTGGCACCGAGCAGGTGCGGGCCATAGGCGATGAGGAGGATGAAGGCGCAGTAGAGGCCGAGCATGACTGCCGAGAGAATCCAGGCGAAACGCTCGCGCTTGGTGACCAGTTCCTTGAAGCGCGGACTGTTCTGTATCGATTGGTAAATGCTGTCGTTCATTGTTTTTGTCCTAGCAGCACAGATGTAGGGAGAACCCGACTCCACTTTATGCTGCCGCTGGACGCCAACCAGACGACCTTAGTCTTAGATGCAAGGGTGTTTTACAGATTTGGTAACAACCCTTGGGGCCGCTGCGCGACCCAATCGCTGGCAAGCCAGCTTCCACAAGGGCTGAGATCCCCTGTGGGAGCTGGCTTGCCAGCGATTGGGCTGCACAGCAGCCCCCGGAGTGCGCCGCTTACTTACCAGTCCACTCCTTGACCCGCTCCGGATGCTTGGCCACCCAGTCCTTGGCCGCCGCTTCCGGCTTGGCGCCTTCCTGGATCGCCAGCATCACTTCGCCGATCTCATCCTTGGACTGCCACTGGAACTTCTTCAGGAACTCGGCCACTTCCGGGGCCTTGGTGGCCAGCTCCTTGCTGCCGATGCTGTTGACCGTTTCCGCGGCGCCATACACGCCTTTCGGATCTTCAAGGAACTTGAGCTTCCACTTGGCGAACATCCAGTGCGGCACCCAGCCGGTGACGGCGATGGATTGCTGCTTGGCATAGGACCGGCCAAGCTCGGCGGTCATTGCCGCGCCGGAGCTGGCGGTCAGTTTGTAGCCGCTCAGGTCGTAGTCCTTGATGGCCTGTTCGGTCTTGAGCATGACCCCGGAGCCTGCGTCGATGCCGACGATCTTCTGCTTGAAGCTCTGGTCGGTCTTGAGGTCTTCGATGCTGTTGGCCTTGACGTACTCGGGGACGATCAGGCCGATCTTGGCGTCCTTGAAGTTGGGGCCGAAGTCGACCACGTTGTCCTTGTTCTTGGCCCAGTACTCACCATGGGTGACCGGCAGCCAGGCCGACAGCATGGCGTCGAGTTTGCCGGTGGCCACGCCCTGCCACATGATGCCGGTGGCCACAGCCTGCAGTTTCACGTCGTAGCCGAGCTTCTGCCTGATCACTTCGGCGGCCACGTTAGTGGTCGCCACGCTATCGGACCAACCATCCACGTAACCGATGCTGACTTCCTTGGCCATGGCTTGCGCAGTGCTCATGGCCAGTACCACAGCAGTGCCCACGCCCAGGAAACGTCGCATTCTTGTAAAAGTCGCCATCAAAGCATCCCCTCGTCAGGTCTTGGAGATTGCATCATCAACCTGACACAACAGGCGACCTGCTCTGTCAGCGACCTTTAGCGAACGATCAGCGACAGCACTGTGCCATTAGCGCCAGCAGCCCGCGCCGAACTGCGCGATCCTTGCATGCCAAACGCTTGGCGCCGGGCTACTATCACTGGTTCGCCCGCACCGGGCCCATCGCCGGCAAGCCGACTCCCACAGGGTTCATGCGATTCTCTGTGGGAGCCGGCTTGCCGGCGATGGCCCGCGCAGCGGCCCCTGCTCACGAATCCGACGATGGACCGCCCGATGTTCCGCACGACCTACCTGCTCGCCTGCCTGCTCGCCCTCCTCGGCCTGGGCGCCCTCTGGTACGGCCTCGGCAAGCCGGTGCAGCTGCCAGACGCCGCCAGCCCCACACACAAGTTGCAGTGCGCCTCCTACACCCCGTTCGACAAGGACCAGTCGCCGTTCGACCAGCCGTTTCGCCTGCGCCCGGCGCGCATGGACGCCGACCTGGCCTTGCTGGCCGAGCGATTTCAGTGCATCCGCACCTACTCGATGAGCGGCCTTGAAGCCATCCCGGCACTGGCCCGCAAGCACGGCCTGAAGGTGATGCTGGGGGCCTGGGTCAACGCCAACCCGGTGGACACCGACAAGGAAGTCGACCTGCTGATCGCCGCCGCCAACGCCAACCCCGACGTGGTCAGCGCAGTGATCGTCGGCAACGAGGCGCTGCTGCGCAAGGAGGTCACCGGCGAGCGCCTGGCCGAGTTGATCAACAAGGTGAAAAGCCAGGTCAAGGTGCCGGTGACCTACGCCGATGTCTGGGAGTTCTGGCTGCAACACCCGCAGATTGCGCCTGCGGTGGACTTCCTCACCATCCACCTGCTGCCTTACTGGGAGGATGACCCGCGTGGTATCGATGCGGCCCTGGCGCATGTCGCCGACGTGCGGCAGGTGTTCGGCAACCGCTTTGCGCCCAAGGACATCCTGATCGGCGAAACCGGCTGGCCTAGCGAGGGCCGCCAGCGCGAGACGGCGGTGCCGAGCCGGGTCAACGAGGCGCGCTTCATTCGTGGTTTCGTCGCCCTGGCCGAGGCCAATGGCTGGCACTACAACCTGATCGAAGCCTTCGACCAACCGTGGAAGCGCGCCAGTGAAGGCGCGGTGGGCGGCTACTGGGGGCTGTACGACGCCGACCGCCAGGACAAGGGCGTGCTCGAAGGGCCGGTGAGCAACCTGGCGCTGTGGCCACAGTGGCTGCTGGCCTCGCTGCTGTTGCTGCTGGCGACCCTGGCCCTGGCCGGGCGCCCGGCGCATGCCCGCGCCGCCTTGCTGCTGCCGCTGCTGGCGGCGCTGGGCGCCGGCAGCCTGGGGCTGTGGGGCGAGCTGATGCGCACCAATGCACGGTTTGCCGGCGAGTGGCTGTGGGCCGTGCTGCTGGCCGGGCTCAACTTGCTGGTGCTGGCCCAGGCGGCCTTGGCCCTGGCCCGCCGTGACGGCTGGCGGCAGCGGTTGTTCGCCTGGCTTGAAGGGCATGCTGGCAAGTGGTTGCTGGCTGCGGGGTTCGCGGCGGCGGTGAGCATGCTGGCGATGGTGTTCGACCCGCGCTATCGCAGCTTCCCCAGCGCGGCACTGCTGCTGCCGGCGGTGGTCTACCTGCTACGCCCAGTGCGCGCGCCTCGGGCCGAGGTAGCGTTGCTGGCGTTCATCGTTGGTGCGGGCGTGGCGCCGCAGCTGTACCAGGAGGGGTTGGCAAACCGGCAAGCATGGGGTTGGGCGCTGGTCAGCGTGTTGATGGTCGGGGCGTTGTGGCGCAGTTTGCGATTGCGCAAGGCCTGAAGATGCCAGTCAGTTAAGCCAACTGGGGTCGCTGCGCAACCCTTCGCGGGTAAACCCGCTCCCACAGGGCATCGAGATCCTGTGGGAGCGGGTTTACCCGCGAAGGGCTGCAAAGCAGCCCCATCAACCGCGGCTTTCGCACAGCCCGATCGGCTTCAAATGCGCAACAAAGTTGCACGGCCGGTGCCGGGCATCCAGCTGCTCGGCCAGGATCCCCTCCCACGCCGTCCGGCACGCCCCGGTCGACCCCGGCAGGCAGCAGACCAGGGTGCGGTTGGCCAGCCCGGCCAGCGCCCGGCTCTGCACGGTCGAAGTGCCGATGTCGAGGATCGACAGCGCGCGGAACAGCTCGCCAAAACCATCGATGCGCTTGTCCAGCAGGCACTCGACCGCTTCGGGCGTACTGTCGCGGCCGGTAAAGCCCGTGCCGCCGGTGATCAGCACCACCTGCACCTGCTCATCGGCAATCCAGGTGGCGACCTGGGCGCGGATCTTGTAAAGGTCGTCCTTGAGCAGTTCCCGTGCGATCAGCCGATGGCCGACCTCCACCGCGCGGCTGGCCAGCAGCTCGCCGGAGGTGTCGTTGGCGTAGCTGCGGGTATCGCTGACAGTCAGTACGGCGATGTTCAGTGGCACGAACACCGCATCCGGTTTAACACTCATCAAGCTCTGCTCCGTAATTGGCCTTGCGGCCACGTTAGAGGCAAGCCTCGGACCGCGTCCAATCGATAGGGCGAACCAACCGATCAAGGGCCTCTATCAAGCGGTCACCATTAAAGATTGGCCAGCCCACGCGGAGTTGGTTAAGGTCGCCGAACCCGCCACCCCGCTCGCCAGGCCGCACCATGGACATCAAGCAGCTCAAGTTCCTCATTGCCCTCGACCAGACCCGCCACTTCGGCCAGGCCGCAGCGCTGTGCCATATCACCCAGCCGACCCTGTCGATGCGCCTGCGCAACCTGGAGGACGAGCTGGACCTGGTGCTGGTCAAGCGCGGCCAGCGTTTCGAGGGTTTCACCGAGGCCGGCGAGCGCATCCTGGCCTGGGCCCGCACCTTGCTGGCCGCCCACGACGGCCTGCAGGCCGAGGCCGCCAGCTGCCGAGGCCAGGTGGTCGGCAGCCTGCGCCTGGGCACCGTGCCGCTGGCCAGCTTCAACCCGATGCAACTGCTGCTGCCGCTACGGGAAAAATACCCCGAGCTGAGCTTCCAGCTGTCGTCGCTGAGCTCCGAGCAGATCATCGACGGCCTGTCGCGCAACCAGCTGGACTTAGGGATCTGCTACCTCGACCAGGTCAATGCCAGCTTCTTCGAAGTGATCGAGCTGAGCACCACCACCATGGGCCTGCTGCACGACACTCGGCACTTTCAGTTCGACGCCGACACCCTGCGTTGGGATGAACTCGGCGAGATTCCGCTTGGCCTGCTGAGCAAGGGCATGCATTACCGCCAGTCACTTGACCTGAGTTTCCGCAGCCGTGGCCTTGAACCCAACTCCGTGCTGGAAAGCGACTCGACCTTCCAGCTGATCCAGGCCATCAACGTTGGCGTGTGCTGCGCGATCATGCCGCTGGATTGCGGCCTGGAAGAGCTGAGCACGCACCTGCGGATCATCCCGGTGGCCGACGCCAGCATCCACAGCCCGGTGGGCCTGCTGCTGCGCCGCAGCGAGCCGCGTTCAGCCATTGCCGAACAATGTTTCGCTGAAGCCAAGGCGCTGTTTCAACCTTCCTGAGCCGTCGCCTGGCGATATTGCCTCGGGGTAAACCCGGTCAGTTGCCGGAACTGGCGGCTGAACGCGCTGTGGTCGGTGTAGCCGCAGCGCAGGGCGACCTCGGTGATCGGCAGGTCCGAATGCAGCAACTGATGGGCGTGTTCCAGGCGGGCTTTGTGGATCATCTGCCGTGGCGTCAGGTGGAACACCCGTTTGCAGTAGCGCTCCAGCTGCGCCACTGAAATCCCGGCGATACGGGTCAGCTCGCCCATGCTGATCGGCTGGTGGAAATGCGCGCGGATATGCGCGTCCACCGCGGCCAGGCGCTGATAGGCGGGGTGGGTGTCGGCGGCGGATTGCAGATCCACGGAAATACCCACCAGGCCGATGATCCTGCCGGCGGGATCGTACAGCGGGCGCTTGTGGGTCAGGCACCAGCCCGGTTCGCGGCTGCCGTACAGGTGCAGTTCCAGCTGGTCCTCCAGCACCAACCCTTGCTCCAGCACACGGCGGTCCTGCTCGGTGTAGCCGGGGCCGAGCCGGGCCGGGAACACCTCGGCGCTGGTCTTGCCCAGCAGGGGTTGCAACTGTTTCAGGCCACAGCGCTGCACCAGCGTGCGGTTGGCCAGCACGTAACGGGCCTGCTCGTCCTTGATGAAGATCGCCGCGTTGGCGATGACGTCGAGCATCGGCAGCAGCCAGACCACCCCGGTGAGCAGCGCCTCCAAGGATTCGGGGCGGTGCTGGTCGAGTTGCTGGTAGAGGGTGGCGAGAGGTTGCTGGGGCATCGGTATCTTCGCTCTTGATTGTTGGCCTCTCGCGGGGCAAGCCCGCTACCTGACCGCGCCGCACTCAAGACCTGCACGCTGCCTGTGGGAGCGGCGGTTCGCCGCTGCGATTTACCCGCGAAGATGACACCTCGGTGCCTGGCACGGGCTATGCCCGTGTTCGCGGGTGAACCCGCTCCCACAAGAATCGCACAGCAATTACGGCAAGGCCTGCAGCCTATCCAGCCACATCGACCTTCACCAGCGCTTTCGCGAACTGTGCCGATTTCGTCATTCCCCTTGCCGAAAACCATCAAGAACCCCCGCCCCGATCGGTCCACTCTATGCCCCACGCAAGCCGCCCCATGACCTACAAGAACGCGGCCCGCAAAGCCGCATCGTGACATCAGACCTGCCTATCCAAAACCTACAAAAAGGCGACCCCATGTCAGGCAAATTCAAGAAACAGCTGTCATTGCTGGACCTCACCTTCATCGGCCTCGGCGCCATCTTCGGCTCCGGCTGGCTGTTCGCCGCCAGCCACGTGTCGGCCATCGCCGGCCCGGCCGGGATCCTCTCCTGGTTCCTCGGCGGTTTCGCCGTACTGCTGCTGGGCATCGTCTACTGCGAGCTCGGCGCTGCACTGCCACGCGCCGGTGGCGTGGTGCGCTACCCGGTGTATTCCCACGGCCCGCTGCTGGGCTACCTGATGGGCTTCATCACCCTGATCGCCTTCTCCAGCCTGATCGCCATCGAAGTGGTCGCCTCGCGCCAGTACGCCGCGGCCTGGTTCCCCAGCCTGACCAAGGCCGGTTCCAGCGACCCGACCGTGCTCGGCTGGCTGGTGCAGTTCGCCTTGCTCGGGTTGTTCTTCGCGCTCAACTACCGCAGCGTGAAGACCTTCGCCAAGGCCAACAACCTGGTCAGCGTGTTCAAGTTCATCGTGCCGTTGCTGGTGATCGGCGTGCTGTTCACCTTCTTCAAACCGGAAAACTTCGAGGTGCAGGGCTTTGCCCCGTTCGGCATGTCCGGCGTGGAAATGGCCGTGTCGGCCGGCGGCATCATCTTCGCCTACCTGGGCCTCACCCCGATCATCTCGGTGGCCAGCGAGGTAAAGAACCCGCAGCGCACCATCCCCATCGCGCTGATCCTCTCGGTCCTGCTGTCCACCGCGATCTACGCCCTGCTGCAACTGGCCTTCCTCGGCAGCGTGCCGACCGAAATGCTGGCCAATGGCTGGGCCGGGGTGACCAAGGAACTGGCCCTGCCCTACCGTGACATCGCCCTGGCCCTGGGCGTCGGCTGGCTGGCCTACCTGGTGGTGGCCGATGCGGTGGTCTCGCCCAGCGGCTGCGGCAACATCTACATGAACGCCACCCCGCGGGTGATCTATGGCTGGGCGCAGACCGGCACCTTCTTCAAGTACTTCACCCGCATCGACGAGCAGTCCGGTATCCCGCGCCCGGCACTGTGGCTGACCTTCGCCCTGTCGGTGTTCTGGACCCTGCCGTTCCCGTCCTGGGAGGCGCTGATCAACGTGGTCTCGGCCGCCCTGGTGCTGAGCTACGCGGTGGCGCCGGTGACCGTCGCCGCTCTGCGCCGCACGGCCCCGGACATGCCACGCCCGTTCCGGGTCAAGGGCATGGCGGTGCTCGGCCCGCTGTCGTTCATCATCGCCGCGCTGATCGTCTACTGGTCGGGCTGGAACACCGTGTCGTGGCTGCTGGCCCTGCAGATCGTGATGTTCGTGCTGTACCTGCTGTGCCGCCGCTTCGTGCCCACCGAGCATCTCTCCATTGGCCAGCAAGTGCGCTCGTCGGCCTGGCTGATCGGCTTCTACGCCGTGACCATCCTGCTGTCCTGGCTGGGCAGCTTCGGCGGGCTGGGGGTGATCGGGCATCCGTTCGACACGGCGGTCGTGGCTGCCGCGGCGCTGGGTATCTATTACTGGGGCGCGGCGACCGGCGTGCCGGCGCAGCTGGTGCGGCTGGAAGGTGAGGATGAAAGCGAAGCCAGCCATGAGCCCCTGGTTGGTCACCGTCCGGCTGCACTGGCTCCGTGAAGGCTACTGGCCCTATCGCCGGCAAGCCGGCTCCCACAGTTTCAACGCGGTCCCTGTGGGAGCCGGCTTGCCGGCGATGAGGCCCGCACCAACAGCACAACACTTCGCTTATCGGAAGACGGACAAGCCCATGAAACAGATCCACGTCATCGACTCCCACACCGGCGGCGAACCGACCCGCCTGGTCATGCAAGGCTTCCCGCAACTGACCGGCCGCAGCATGGCCGAACAGCGCGACGAACTGCGCGAGCTGCACGACCACTGGCGCCGCGCCTGCCTGCTGGAGCCACGCGGCAACGATGTACTGGTGGGGGCGCTGTACTGCCCGCCGGTTTCCAGCGACGCCACCTGCGGGGTGATCTTCTTCAACAACGCCGGCTACCTGAACATGTGCGGCCACGGCACCATCGGCCTGGTCGCCTCCTTGCAGCACCTGGGGCTGATCGAACCGGGCGTGCACAAGATCGACACCCCGGTGGGCCAGGTCAGCGCCACCCTGCATGAGGACGGCGCGGTCACCGTCGGCAACGTGCCGTCCTGGCGCTACCGCCAGCAGGTGGCGGTCGAGGTGCCGGGCTTTGGCCCGGTGCGCGGCGACATCGCCTGGGGCGGCAACTGGTTCTTCCTGGTCAGCGAACACGGCCAGCGCATCGAACTGGACAACGTCGAGGCCCTGACCGACTACACCTGGAAAATGCTCAAGGCCCTGGAAACCCAGGGCATCACCGGCGAGCACGGCGCGCCGATCGACCATATCGAACTGTTCGCCGACGACGCCCACGCCGACAGCCGCAACTTCGTGATGTGCCCGGGCAAGGCTTATGACCGCTCGCCCTGCGGCACCGGTACCAGCGCCAAGCTGGCGTGCCTGGCCGCCGACGGCAAGCTCGCCGAGGGCCAGGCCTGGGTGCAGGCGAGCATCACCGGCAGCCAGTTCCAGGGCCGCTTCGAGCGCGAAGGCGAGCGTATCCGCCCGTTCATCACCGGCCGCGCCCACATGACCGCCGACAGCACCCTGCTGATCGACGAACAAGACCCGTTTGCCTGGGGCATCTGACCCCGCTTTCTTCCCAACGAACACTGCAAGGAGTGACAACAATGACTGACAACATCTTCACCGGTTGCATGCCCGCCCTGATGACCCCGTGCACCGCGCAGCGCACCCCCGACTTCGATGCCCTGGTGCGCAAGGGCCGCGAGCTGATCGAGGCCGGCATGAGCGCCGTGGTGTACTGCGGCTCGATGGGCGACTGGCCGCTGCTGACCGAGGCCGAGCGCCAGGAAGGCGTGGCGCGCCTGGTGGCCGCCGGCATCCCGACCATCGTCGGCACTGGCGCGGTGAACACCCGCGAGGCGGTAGCCCACGCCGCCCACGCGGCCAAGGTCGGCGCTGCCGGGCTGATGGTCATCCCCCGCGTGCTGTCCCGTGGCGCGTCGCTGATTGCCCAGAAGCATCACTTCTCGGCGATCCTGGCGGCCGCGCCCAAGCTGCCGGCGGTGATCTACAACAGCCCCTACTACGGCTTCGCCACCCGCGCCGACCTGTTCTTCGAATTGCGCCGCGAGTACCCCAACCTGATCGGCTTCAAGGAGTTCGGCGGCGCTGCCGACCTGCGCTACGCCGCCGAGCACATCACCTCCCAGGATGACGACGTGACCCTGATGGTCGGCGTCGACACGCAAGTGGTGCACGGCTTCGTCAACTGCAACGCCACCGGCGCCATCACCGGCATCGGCAACGCCCTGCCACGCCAGGTGCTGCAACTGGTGAGCCTGAGCAAGCAGGCGGCCAAGGGCGACGCCAGGGCCCGGCGCCTGGCGCGGGAACTGGAAGCCGCGCTGGCGGTGCTGTCGTCGTTCGATGAAGGCTGCGACCTGGTGCTGTACTACAAGCACCTGATGGTGCTCAACGGCGATACCGAATACAGCCTGCACTTCAACGAGACCGACGCCCTCACCGATGCCCAGCGCCACTACGCCGAGCAGCAGTACAGCCTGTTCCGCACCTGGTACGCCAACTGGTCGGCCGAGCAGAACCTGGCCTGAAGCCCTGCTCGCCAGCAAGGACGGCTCCTGTGGGAGCCGGCTTGCCGGCGATCACCGGCCTGGCCGGTGCCATCCTCCGAACCCTCCGCCCCAAGGACGCCCCCATGCCCCTCACAGGCAACCTGCTGATCGGCCAACGCGCCGTAACCGGCACCCAGGCCGCGATCCGCGCCATCGACCCGGCCACCGACATACCACTCGATCCGCCCTACGCCGGCGCCAACGCCGAGCAAGTGGCCCAAGCCTGTGCCCTGGCCTGGGCGGCGTTCGATGAATACCGCGCAACCTCGCTGGCGCACCGCGCCCGCTTTCTTGAAACCATCGCCGAGCAGATCGAAGCACTGGGCGATGAACTGATCCATCGCGCCATCGCCGAAACCGGCCTGCCCGCGGCCCGCATCCAGGGCGAACGCGCACGCACCTGCACCCAGTTGCGCACCTTCTCCCGAGTAGTGCGTGCCGGCGAATGGCTGGACGTGCGCATCGACCACGCCCTGCCCGCGCGCCAGCCACTGCCACGCGCCGACCTGCGCCAGCGCCAGGTGGCCCTGGGCCCGGTGGCGGTGTTCGGCGCCAGCAACTTCCCGCTGGCCTTTTCGGTGGCCGGTGGCGATACCGCGTCGGCGCTGGCCGCCGGCTGCCCGGTGGTGGTCAAGGCCCACAGCGCCCACCCCGGCACCAGCGAGCTGGTAGGCCAGGCGGTGGCCCGGGCGGTGCAACTGTGCGAACTGCCCGAAGGCATGTTCTCCCTGCTGTACGGCGCCGGCCGTGACGTCGGCCTGGGCCTGGTCAACGACCCGCGCATCAAGGCGGTCGGTTTCACCGGCTCGCGCAGTGGCGGCGTTGCCCTGTGCCAGGCCGCCCAGGCACGCCCGGAACCGATTCCGGTGTACGCCGAAATGAGTTCGATCAACCCGGTGTTCCTGTTCGACTCCGCCCTGCAAACCCGCGGCGAAGTACTGGCACAGGGTTTCGTCGCCTCGCTGACCCAGGGCGCCGGCCAGTTCTGCACCAACCCCGGCCTGCTGATCGCCCGCCAGGATCCGGCGCTGCAAGGTTTCATCGCCGCCGCCGGCGAACAACTGCAGCGCACCGCCGCGCAGACCATGCTCACCCCTGGCATCTTCGCGGCCTATGCCGCCGGCATCACCGCGCTGGCCGCAAACCGCAACGCCCAACGGGTCGCCAGCGGCCAGGCGCCGCAGGGGCCGAACCAGTGCCAGGCGCAGCTGTTCCTGACCGAGGCTACGGCATTTCTGGGTGACCCGGCCTTGCAGGCCGAAGTGTTCGGCGCAGCTTCATTGGTGGTGGCCTGTGACAGCGATGCGCAGGTGCGCCAGGTGGCCGAGCACCTGGAAGGGCAACTGACGGCCACCTTGCACCTGGACGAGGCCGACTTCGACAGTGCCCGGCAACTGCTGCCGACCCTGGAGCGCAAGGCCGGGCGCATTCTGCTCAACGGCTGGCCGACCGGCGTCGAGGTGTGCGATGCGATGGTCCACGGTGGACCGTCCCCCGCCACTTCCGATACCCGCAGCACCTCGGTGGGGACGGCGGCAATCCTGCGTTTCCTGCGCCCGGTCTGTTACCAGGACCTCCCCGATGCCCTGCTGCCCGCTGAGTTGCAGCGCGCCAACCCACTGCATCTGCGCCGTCTGGTCGACGGCAAACGGGAAGGCTAGGCATGCTCGAAACCCCTGAAACCGATATCGCCGTGGTCGGCGCCGGCATCGTCGGCGTCGCCTGTGCCTTGCAACTGGCCCGCCAGGGCAAGCGGGTGTTGCTGATCGACCGCCAGGCCCCCGGCCATGGCGCGTCCTGGGGCAATGCCGGGCACCTGGCCACCGAGCAAGTGTTCCCCATCGCCGACCTGTCGATCCTCAAGCGCCTGCCGGCCATGCTGCTGGACCCGATGGGCCCGCTGCGCCTGGACTGGAAGTACCTGCCCAGGGCGTTGCCCTGGTTCACCCGGCTGCTGCTCAACCTGCGCCCGGCCCCTTTCCAGCGCAGCGTGGCCGGCCTGCGCGCGCTCAACGAGGCCAGCCTGGGCGCCTGGCAGCGTTTGCTGGGCTCGATCGGGCGCGCTGACCTGCTGCATGAGGATGGCTCGCTGCTGGTATTCGAACGCGCCGAATCGCGCCCGGTACTGCAGGCTTTGCGCGCACGCCTGCAGCAGCAGGCGGTGCCGGTGGACTACTGGTCGGCGCAGGCCGTACACGCCGCAGCTCCTCAGTTGAGCCCGTCGCTTCAGGGCGGCCTGTTCTTCCCGCGTACCGGGCATTTCGTCGACCCGTATCGGGTGGTCGGCGCGCTGTTCGACGCCGCCCAAGCAGCCGGTGTGCGGTTTGCCAGGCGCCAGGTAAGCGGTGGCCGGCTGCACACCGGTGGGGTCACCCTGCACAGTGACCAGGGCGAACTGCAGGCCCGCCAGGTACTGATCGCCTGCGGTGCGCATTCGGCAAAGCTGGTGCACAGCTTGACCGGCAAACGCGTCCCGCTGGACACCGAGCGCGGCTACCACCTGATGCTGCCCAACGAGCAGCAGCGGCTGCCGTTCGCGGTCACCTCGCTGGAGCGCAAGTTCATCATGACGCCCATGGCCGGTGGCTTGCGCCTGGCCGGCACGGTGGAGTTCGCCGGGCTCGATGCCGCACCGAGCATGCAGCGGGCGTGGCAGTTGCATCGGTTGAGCAAGGGGTTGTTCCGGCGCGAGCTGGATGCCGAGGGGGCGACGCCGTGGATGGGGTTCAGGCCGTCGTTGCCGGATTCGCTGCCGGTGATTGATCGGGTAGCGGACGGCAAGGTGTTGCTGGCGTTCGGGCACCAGCACTTGGGGCTGACCCAGGCGGCGGTGACGGCGCAGTGGGTGGGGCAGTTGACTGAAGGTTTGCGGATTCCCGAGGCTTACCGGTTGGATCGGTTTTGATAGCGGGGGCCGCTGCGCGCCCCTTCGCGGGTAAACCCGCTCCCACAGATTCTGCGCCGATCTGAAAGGCAGCTCAGATCCTGTGGGAGCGGGTTTACCCGCGAAGGGCTGCGCAGCAGCCCCCATTCACTCAGCGATAACGCTCAAGCCAGTGTGCGTAAGGCGCAGGCAGCGTCCACGAGGCCTTGTCCACGCCCAGCGCCTTGGCCGCGAAATACGGCCAGTGCGGATCAGCCAGGTGCGCACGCCCCACCGAGACCAGGTCCAACTGGTTGGCTTGCAGCGCCCCTTCGGCCAGCTCCGGCGTACCGAAGCCCCACGCCGAAGTTACCGGCAGCTTCGCTTCCCGGCGTACACGCTCGGCAATCGGCCCCATGAAGGCCGGGCCCCACGGAATGTTGGTCTCGGGAATGGTGAAGCCGACGCTGACGCTCAGCAGGTCCAGGCCACCGGCCTTGAAACGCCGCGCCAGTTCGATGGACTCCTGCAGGGTCTGCTCGTCACGCCCGTCGTATTCCAGCACACCAAAGCGCGCCGTCAGCGGCAGGTGCTCCGGCCACACTTCACGCACGGCCGCCAGGGTTTCCAACAGGAAGCGGCTGCGGTTGTCGAAACTGCCGCCATAGGCGTCGGTACGCTGGTTGGAATGCTCGGAGAAGAAGCTCTGCCCCAGGTAGCCGTGGGCGAAATGCAGCTCGATCCACTCGAAACCGGCCTCACGGGCACGGCGGGCGCCGTCGACGAAGTCCTGCTTGACCCGGGCGATGTCTTCAAGGGTCATGGCCTTTGGCACTTTCGGCAGGTGGGCGCCGAAAGCGATGGCCGATGGGGCGATGGTGTCCCAGCCGCGAGCGTCGTCGGCGGCGATATGGTCGTCACCTTCCCATGGGCGGTTGGCGCTGGCCTTGCGCCCGGCGTGGGCGATCTGGATGCCCGGCACCGAGCCTGCGGCCTTGATCGCCTGCACCACCGGCACGAAGGCCTGGGCGTGGGCATCGCTCCAGATACCGGCGCAGCCAGGGGTGATGCGGCCTTCCGGCGACACGGCAGTGGCTTCGACCACCACCAGGCCGGCACCGCCCCGGGCCAGGCCGGCCAGGTGGACGTGATGCCAGTCGTTGATCATGCCGTCCTCGGCCATGTACTGACACATCGGCGGGATGGCGATGCGGTTGCGCAGGGTGACGTCCTTGAGGGTATAGGGTTCGAACAGGGCGGACATGTGGTTACTCCGGGGGTGAGTTAACTTACGATTGTTCGATCATATTCGAACTATGGCAATTTGTGAAACCCCCGTTATCATGTCGGCCATGCGAACCTATACCCACCCCTCCCCCGACAACCTCACCCTGGAGCGCCTGCTCTACGCCCTGAGCGACCCTGTGCGCATGGAAATCGTCCGCCACCTGGCCGGTGTGGCCGAGGCCAGCTGCGGCGAACTGGATGGCGGGCGGCCGAAGTCGAGCATGTCCCATCACTTTCGCGTGTTGCGTGAGGCGGGGCTGGTGTTTACCCGCAATGTGGGGACCACGCACATGAATTCGCTGCGCAGCGATGAGCTCGAGGGGCGCTTCCCCGGGCTGCTGGGCAGCATTCTCGGGCAGCGCTGACAGGCGACGGGCCCATCGACGCGTATTTCGCCACGTCCTGAGTCATCACGGCAGGCCCCATCGCTGGCAAGCCAGCTCCCACCCCGACCGCGTGCGCTGCACCTGTGGGAGCCGGCTTGCCGGCGATGGGCCGCAAAGCGGCCCCATATTGCAGACACAAAAAAACCACGAGGCCGCCTGGGGCGACACTCGTGGTTGGTGTTGCCGGGTTTCCCCGGCAAGCAGCAGGGCCTTACAGGGCCATGTCGTTAGCAGGCTTGCTCTCGACCGCTGCGGCTGGCGCAACGCTGGTGCCGACGCTCTGGTCGATCACTGGCGGCTTCTCCAGCTGCAGTACTTCGGCGGTGTAGTTCCACTCTTTCTGGGTGGCCGCTGCCGAATCGTTCAGCTTGGTACCGTAGCTCGGGACGATCTCCTTGATCTTGGCCTGCCACTCAGGGGTAGCCACCTTTTCCTTGAACACGGTCTGCAGCACGTTGAGCATGATCGGCGCGGCAGTCGATGCACCTGGGGAGGCGCCCAGCAGGCCGGCGATGGTGCGGTCTTCGGAGGCAACCACTTCGGTGCCCAGCTTCAGCACGCCGCCCTTCTCTTCGTCACGCTTGATGATCTGCACGCGCTGACCGGCCTGCCACAGGCGCCAGTCTTCTTTCTTGGCGTTCGGGAAGTAGGTGCGCAGGGCTTCGAAGCGGTCATCATCCGACAGCATCAGCTGGCCGGCGAGGTACTCGACCAGAGGGTACTGTTCGATACCGACCTTGGTCATCGGCCACACGTTGTGCATCGTGGTGCTGCCCAGCAGGTCCAGGTACGAGCCGTTCTTCAGGAACTTGGTCGAGAAGGTGGCGAATGGCCCGAACAGGATGACGCGCTTGCCGTCCAGAACGCGGGTGTCCAGGTGCGGTACCGACATGGGTGGCGCGCCGGTCGAAGCGATGCCGTAGGCCTTGGCCATGTGCTGCATGGCAACGGTCGGGTTCTCGGTCACCAGGAACGAACCGCCCACCGGGAAGCCTGCGTATTCCTTGGCTTCCGGGATGCCCGACTTCTGCAGCAGCTTCAGCGCGCCGCCGCCGGCACCGATGAACAGGAACTTGGCGTCGGTAGCCGATTCGGTACCGTCCTTGAGGTTCTTGTACTCGACGTGCCAGGAGCCGTCCGCATTGCGGGTGATGTCCTGCACTTCGGTGGACAGCTTGAGGTCGAAATTCTCTTTGGTCTTCAGGTGGCCAACGAACTGGCGGGTGATCTCGCCGAAGTTGACGTCGGTGCCGATCGGCGTCCAGGTCACGGCTAGCTTCTGGTTCGGGTCACGCCCTTCCATCATCAGCGGGACCCACTTGGCGATCTGCGCGTGGTCTTCGGAGTACTGCATCGGGCGGAACAGCGGGCTGGTCTGCAGCGCGTCGTAACGCTTCTTGAGGAACTTGATGTTGTCATCGCCCCAGACGAAGCTCATGTGCGGGGTGGTGTTGATGAACGAGTGCGGGTTCTTCAGTACGCCCTGACGCACCTGCCAGGCCCAGAACTGGCGGGAGATCTGGAACGACTCGTTGATCTCGATGGCCTTGGTGATGTTGACGTTGCCGTCTTTGTCTTCCGGGGTGTAGTTCAGCTCGGCCAGCGCGGAGTGGCCAGTACCGGCGTTGTTCCAGCCGTTGGAGCTTTCTTCGGCGACGCCGTCCAGGCGCTCGACCATTTCCATCGACCAGCTCGGCTCCAGCTCGTTGAGCCAGACTGCCAGGGTGGAGCTCATGATGCCGCCGCCAACCAGCAGCACGTCAACTTTTTTGGTCTCGGCCGCGTGCGCTTGCATGAAGCTCGCTGCAACAGCCAGACCCAGCAAGGTCTTGCCAGCTTTCTTGAACATTGATCAATTCCAGTGTGTAGAACGGAGGGTGGGCCTGTGGCTGGCCCTGGTGTTCCATGTTCTTCAGCGCAGGCTTGTTGTGATCATTGTTCAGCAGCCAGAGAGCATTGGACGCGCCAGCCTTTGGTCGGATTGACCGGCAGGGCTGAAACGATTTACGGATTGTATCTGAATTGCCAGCACAAACAAATTGCGGGGCAACCCGCAAGGCGGTGGGTTGTCACGCGACAAGGTGCCACGCCCCAGTGGCCAGTGGCGGACGGTAAAAACAAAAACCCCCGGCCACATCCATGGCCGGGGGTCTTGGATCAGGTCGCAAACGACCCGATCGGGGTGCAACCAAGATTACTGCTGAGGCAGTTTGTCGATCGCGCCGCAGCCGCCGATGATCTTGGAGATGGAAACCGATGGGTGGAACAGGTAGTCGTACGAGCAGTTCTTAGGCTGGTTGTAGACTTGGCCGGTGCAGCCGGACAGCAGGGCAACGCCCGAAACGAGAGCAACGGCAACAGTAGCTTTGATCAGCTTTTTCATAAAAAATCCTTTAGTCCATGATCCGCCATCATTCTGATGGCCGCCGGATGATACGGGAAAAGTTGCCCGAGTAGAAGCCAGATAGTGCATTCGTAATAACTGCCCTGCTCCCAGCAAGTTTTCGGCAGCGACTAACTCATGTTCAAGCAGCGCATTATTGCGGACGCACAGCGCACTGCATGTAATGAATTCAGTACTTGTTGGAATGAACTCGAGCATGCTCTGCCGATGATTTAGCGATAATCGGTAAAGACCTGAAGGCCCTGGGTAAAACAAGGTAAATGCTCTACCGATTGTGCTGCACTCCACCTGCCCCCAATGAAAGATAAGCCCGCACAACCGCCAGTCGTACGGGCCTTCGATCACCTGATCAGAGCTTGAACTGCCCCACCAACGTTTGCAGTTCTGCCCCCAGGCGGGCCAACTTGACGCTGGACGCCGCTGTTTCCTCGCTGGCCGCCGCAGTCTGTTCCGAAACCTCGCGCACATTGAGCACGCTGCGATTGATTTCCTCGGCCACAGCGCTTTGCTGCTCCGAAGCGGTGGCAATTTGCAGGTTCATCGATTCGATGGTGGCCACCGAACGGCTGATACTCATCAATGAAGTGCCCGCTCGGCGCGTCAACTCTACGCTGTTGCTGGTCAGTTCGCGGCTGCGCTCCAGAATATCACCCACTTGCTGCGTACCACGGTGCAGGCCGCCAATCAGCCCTTCGATTTCTTCGGTGGAAGTCTGAGTGCGTTGCGCCAGGCTGCGAACTTCATCGGCGACTACCGCAAAACCACGGCCGGCCTCACCGGCACGTGCGGCTTCGATGGCTGCGTTCAAGGCCAGCAGGTTGGTCTGCTGGGCGACCGACTTGATCACATCCAGCACCGTGCCGATCTTGTCGCTCTCACGCTTGAGTTCGGCCATGGCTTGCGTCGAGTGCCCCACCTCGGAGTCCAGGTGGGTAATCTGCTCGATGGCCTGATTGACCACCACGTCACTTTCGCGCGCCTCCTGGCTGGCATTGACCGCCGCAGTCGATGCCTGCTCGGCACTGCGCGCCACATCCTGTACGGTCGAGGCCATCTGGTTCATGGCCGTCGCCACCTGATCGGTCTCGACCTTCTGGCTGCTGACCCCTGCGCTGGTCTGCTCGGTCACGGTGGACAATTCCTCGGCTGCACTGGCGATCTGCACCACACCGTCACGCAATCCACCGATAAGACCACGCAGATTCAGGGTCATGCGCTGCATGCTGGCTTGCAGTTCACCCAGCTCATCTCGTCGGGATACCTGGATATCCTGGCTCAAATTGCCATTGGCGACCCGCTCGACGCTCTGCAGCACCTCTTTCAAAGGCACGACGATCAGGCGGGTGATCGACCAGGCGGCCAGCACTCCGAGCATCAGCGCCAGCACAGCCGCGACGATCAACCGCTGGATGAAAGACTGCACTTCGTTGTCACGCTTGCTCGACTGGCTGTCCGATAACTGCCCGAACGCCTCGAGCAGGCTCTTCAGGTTGGCCTCCAGGGCATCGAGGGCCTGGGCCGCCTGGGCATCGTTGTGCCCGTCGATGGCGCGGGCATAGTCCTGGAAATGGGCGCGGTAAAGTTCGACGGCGCTACTTGCCTGCTTGGTCCAGCGCAAGTCGTTCGGATCGCTGAGCAGTTTGGCGAGCGTATCCACCCGAAGATTGAGTTCATCGAGCGCCTTGACCAAGAGCGTTGCTTGCGCGGCACCAGGAGAGACTGTGTAGTTCAGGCGTGCAATGCGAACCTCGCGTGCCTCTTCATTGACCTTGGCGATACTGCTGAGTTTGGCACTGCGCTCGCCCAGCCCCCTCAACCCTCCCCAACCAATGCCCGCGATAATGATGGTCAGCAATAAAACCAGTGCAAAGCCCAAGGTCAGTTTCGACCTCACACTCATATCGGCCAGCACCTTCACACTTGCATCGAACATCTGCACAGCCCTTATATCTATGTTCTTCAGACAACCATCGCCGGGTAATACCCGCAGCGGTTGCATGAGGTAGGGAATGCCGTCAGGTCCAACAGAAGTGACGGCGCAAGAGAAATAGAGCAAGGCCTGTACATGATGAATGCGCGCAATTCATGCGCCCTCGCAAACACAAAGGGAAAGCCTGAGCGGATTCGAAGGATTGAAACGACGCAACTCATAGCACTAAGCCATCATTCGCGGAGGAATATACATCTGAGAGGAATTTTCGACAACATAACACCATGCTATATGTGACCAATAGCACGCTTAGATTGTGAACAATATTAAGCTGGCGTCCGCCATCTCGCTGATGTGCCACCGCGCTTCCCAGGCAAACCGCGTACTAGCTGGCTGAGCGAGGGGCTGTCGTCGAAGCATGGCGAAGGGAGGCTGTGCTGACGGTGCCCGGAAACGACGAAGCCCCCGAAAACTCAACGTTTTCGGGGGCTTCGACTACTTCGCGTATGGCGGAGAGATAGGGATTTGAACCCTAGGTACTGTTGCCAGTACAACGGATTTCGAATCCGTCCCGTTCGACCACTCCGGCATCTCTCCAATGGCGCGCATCATACCAGCGATTTAGATTCTGGCAAACCTTTTTTTGAAAAAAAATCGCGTGGTATCAGACGCTTGCGTGAACGAGCCGGTTACAGCGGCACGCCCAGGCGTTTTGCAACTTCTTCGTAGGCTTCGATCACATCACCCAGGCCCTGGCGGAAGCGGTCCTTGTCCATCTTCTTGCGGGTCTCTTTGTCCCACAGGCGGCAGCCGTCCGGGCTGAACTCGTCGCCCAGGACGATCTGGCCGTGGAACACGCCGAACTCCAGCTTGAAATCGACCAGCAGCAGGCCTGCGTCATCGAACAGCTTGGTCAGCACTTCGTTGACCTTCAACGACAGCTTCTTCATCTCGACCAGTTGCTCGGCGGTGCCCCAGCCGAACGCGACAACGTGGGATTCGTTGATGAAGGGGTCGCCCTTCTCGTCGTTCTTGAGGAACAGTTCGAAGGTGGACGGCTCGAGCTTGATGCCCTCCTCCACGCCCAGGCGCTTGACCAGGCTGCCGGCGGCGTAGTTGCGCACCACGCACTCGACCGGGATCATGTCGAGCTTCTTGACCAGGCACTCGTTATCACCCAGCAGTTTGTCGAACTGAGTCGGCACGCCGGCTTCTTCGAGCTTCTGCATGATGAAGGCGTTGAACTTGTTGTTCACCATGCCTTTACGGTCGAGCTGCTCGATGCGCTTGCCGTCGAACGCCGAAGTGTCGTTACGGAACAGCAGGATCAAGCGATCGGCGTCATCGGTCTTGTAAACCGATTTGGCCTTGCCACGGTAGAGTTCTTCGCGTTTTTCCATGATGGGCTCCGCTTGCTTGAGTAGGTGGGCTAGGCGATCAGGCGCCAGTCGAGCCCATGGTCTTGATTAGCCACCTGGAGCCAGTCCGGGTCGCACCCGAGGGCGTCGACGAAGCACTGGCGGGCCAGGTGTGGCTGGTTGTTCTTGCTGCTGAGGTGGGCCAGCACCAGGTGCTGAAGGTTCTGCCAGCCCAACTCGGCCACCAGGCTTGCGGCCTGGTGGTTGTTCAGATGTCCTTGGCTGCCGCCGACCCGTCGCTTGAGGAACTGCGGGTAGTGCCCGCGTGCCAGCAGGTCACGGCAGTGGTTGGCCTCGATCAGCAGGGCGTCGAGGGCCTGGTAACGCTCCAGCAGGTACATGTCGTAACTGCCAAGGTCGGTCAGCATGCCGAAGCGCCGGCGACCATCGCTGATCACGTACTGCAGTGGCTCGTAGGCATCATGCTCGACCCGTGCGGCGCTGACCTGCAGATCGCCGACCTGCAGTGTATCGCCACAGCTGAGAAACCCCGCTACCTCCACCGGCTTGCGCAGGCCACGCAATGTGCCCTGGCTCATGTAGACCGGTACATTGTAGCGGCGCGCCAGCAAACCCACCCCATGCACATGGTCGGCATGTTCGTGGGTGACCAGTACCGCGCTCAGTTGCGTGGCCGACACCCCGAGCAGCGCCAGGCGCCGCTCGGTTTCCCGTAGCGAGAAGCCGCAATCGACCAGAATGAGCGTGTCACCACTGGCGATCAGCGTGCCGTTTCCCTGGCTACCGCTTCCAAGAACCGCGAAACGCACTTAGCCCAGACGGTCCTGGATTGCGCTCAGCACGCGGCGGGCCACATCGGCCGGGGCCACGGTATTGATGTTCTTCTCGACGGTGACCTGGACGTTATCACCGACCTTGCTCAGGCGTACCTGATAACGCTCGGCACGGGCCTCACGCTCTTCCTTGCTCGGTTCGCTGCCGAACAGACGGCTGAGGAAGCCAGGTTCCTTGTGCTTGTCGTCCGGTTTTTCCGAGAGGTTGATGTAGTACAGGCCCAGGCTGCGGTTGATGTCCTCGACGCGCCACTCGCCCTGCTCCAGGGCACGGCCCACGCCGGACCAGGCACGGTCGAGGTCGGAGCCCAGGTACAGCACCGGGTTGCCGCTGCCGTCCTCGCTGAGGCTGACCTGGCTCGGTGCATCAAAATCACGCGCGGCCAGCAGCGACACCGAACCGCCCTTCTCGGCGTTGCGGTTCATGCTGGCGAGCATCTCGTCGACCAGCAGCGCGTCGGCGCCAGTATTGCTCGAAGTGGACGGGAACTCGGGCTCGGCAGTGCTGCCTGCCGGGCGCTCGACGCTGACTACATACACTTCCGAAGTGTTGCGCTGCACGCCCGGTTCCATGCGCACCCGCACCCGAACTTCGCTGTCGGGGCTGCTGGAGGCGCTGGCCAGACGCTGGCCGAGCGACGCGGAGAGCTCGTCGAAACGCTGCCAGCTGGTGCTGAACTCACCGGTCTGCGGGCGCTCTTCGGCAATGCGGAAGCCGTTGTCTTCGAAGAACTGGTGGGTCACCGGCCAGACTTCGGCCGGCGAGCGCTGGGCCAGCACCCAGCGGCTGCTGCCACTGCGCTGCAGGCTGAAATCGCTGATGTCGGCGCTAGCCGACAGCGGTTGCGGGCGCGGCACTTCGAACTCGCCGGTGGCGCGATCGTCGGCAACGTTGCGCGGGATCGGCAGCAGCGGGTCCATGCGTTTGACGTTGCTGGCGTCCGGCGGCAGCTGCATCGGCGCGGTGGGCTGCGCCTGCAGGTAATCGCTGCCGCGGTCGCGGAAATAGCCATCCTCGCCCCACAGCCAGCCACAACCGCTGGTGCTGGAGATGATCAGGGCAAGGGTGGAAAGACCAGCCAGTCGCTTCATGCGGTGTACTTCCTCGATTAAACCAGTACGCCGGACTGGCGCAAGGCAGTACGGACTTTTTCGTGACAGCTGTCGCTCAGCCAGGTCAGCGGCAGGCGGATACCTTTGTGCATCAGGCCCATTTCAACGAGCGCCCACTTCACCGGGATCGGGTTGGCTTCGCAGAACAGGTCTTTGTGCAGCGGCATGAGTTTTTCGTTGATCGCGCGGGCCTTCTCGGCATTGCCCTCAAGGGCGGCCTCGCACAGGTCGGCCATTTCGCGCGGGGCGACGTTGGCGGTAACGGAGATGTTGCCCTTGCCGCCCATCAGGATCAGTTCGACGGCAGTCGGATCGTCGCCGGACAGGACGACGAAGTCCTTGCTGACGCCATCCAGAATCTGCTTGGCACGCACCAGGTCGCCCGTGGCCTCCTTGATACCGATGATGTTCGGCACGGTCGACAGGCGGATCACGGTCTCGGCCTGCATGTCGCAGGAGGTGCGGCCGGGTACGTTGTAGAGGATCTGCGGGATGTCGACGGCTTCGGCGATGTGCTTGAAGTGCTGGTACAGGCCTTCCTGGGTCGGCTTGTTGTAGTACGGGACTACCAGCAGGCAGGCATCGGCGCCGGCGTTCTTGGCGTTCTGCGTGAGATGAACGGCTTCGGCAGTGGAGTTGGCACCGGTGCCGGCGATGACCGGGATGCGCTTCTTGCTGTGCTTTACACGCTCGACCACGTGCTTGATGACCAGGATGTGTTCTTCTACATCCAGGGTGGCCGACTCACCGGTGGTGCCGACAGCGACGATCGCGTGGGTGCCATTTTCCAGGTGGAAGTCTACAAGTTTGTCGAGGCTGCCCCAATCAAGACGCCCTTGTGCATCCATGGGTGTGACCAATGCCACCATACTGCCCGCAATCATGTAACTGCTCCTGCCGGAAAAAGAGAGCGGTAATGGTACTGGGGGCATCGGCCTTGCACAAGCGAAGCAGGCGGGCGGAGCATTCCCCTTCGCGCCGCTTTTCGCTACCCTTGATCCTTTGATCGGTACAGCGCGGCCCGCCGGGCCGTCGACAGTGCTCCCGGCCTGTGTTCATCGCCATGAAACCGTGGCCGTGCCCCCACGCAAACAGCAGGCTTGTCCCGTCCTGTACCGACCGCTCATCGCTTTAGGAATGCTGCATGTCCACCCCCACCGTTCGCGAACAATTCCTCGTCATCAGCGCCCTGGGCCCCAACCCGATGGAGCTGGCCAATGTTCTGAGCCGCGCAGCTTTCGAAAACCGCTGCGCGGTCGTCACCTCGCGCCTGAGCCGCCATGGCGAAACCAGCGCCCTGGTATTGCAGGTTGGCGGCAGCTGGGATGCCCTGGCGCGCCTGGAGACCACGCTGCCGGGCCTGGCCAAGAAGCACGGCCTGACCCTGGACGTGGTGCGCAGTGCCGAGCAGGAAGTGCGCCCACAGGCCCTGCCTTATGTGGCCTATGTCAGCGCCGCCTATCGCCCGGACATCATCAACGAGCTGTGCCAGTTCTTCCTCGACCACCGCGTCGAGCTGGACGCGATGACCTGCGACACCTACCTGGCCCCGCAGACCGGCAGCAGCATGCTCAATGCCCAGTTCACCGTGATCCTGCCGGCCGGCACCCAGATCAGCTGGCTGCGCGACCAGTTCCTGGACTTTGCCGACGCCCTCAACCTGGACGCGCTGATCGAACCGTGGCGCCCACAGAACCCTGTCTAAGGAAGCCCTCATGGCCGTAGCACTCGACCAACCCGTTGCCGATTTCCAGGTCCAGGCCACCAGCGGCCAGGCCGTCAGCCTCGCCCAGCTCAAGGGCCAGCAGGTGGTGCTGTACTTCTACCCCAAGGACAGCACCCCAGGCTGCACCACCGAAGGCCAGGGCTTCCGTGACCAGTACGCGGCGTTCCAGGCCGCCAATACCGTGGTATTCGGCGTATCGCGCGACGGCATCAAGTCGCACGAGAACTTCAAGGCCAAGCAAGCCTTCCCCTTCGAGCTGATCAGCGACAAGGACGAGGCGCTGTGCCAGCTGTTCGCCGTGATCAAGTTGAAGAAGCTGTATGGCAAGGAGTACCTGGGTGTCGACCGCAGCACCTTCCTGATCGACAAGGACGGTGTGCTGCGCCAGGAGTGGCGTGGAGTGAAGGTGCCGGGGCATGTGGATGCCGTGCTCGCGGCAGCCGAGGCCTTGAACAAGGCTTGAGATTGATGGGGGCGCTTTGCGCCCTATCGCGGCACAAGGCCGCTCCTACAGGACCACGCGATTTCCTGTAGGAGCGGCCTTGTGCCGCGATAGGGCTGCAAAGCAGCCCCCAGCGTTTAGAGCATCGGCGCGACCGATGCCTCCTGCCGCGGCCACGCATCCAGCACCGCCTTGAACAGCGTCGCCAGCGGGATCGCGAAGAAGATCCCCCAGAAGCCCCACAACCCGCCAAACAACAGCACCGCGCAGATGATCGCCACCGGGTGCAAACTCACCGCCTCGGAGAACAGCAGCGGCACCAGCACGTTGCCATCGAGCGCCTGGATGATCGCGTACACCGCCATCAGGTAGATGAACTGATCGCCCCAGCCCCACTGGAACAGCGCGATCAGGGTCACCGGCACGGTCACCACCACCGCCCCCACGTAAGGCACCACCACCGACAGCCCCACCAGCAGCGCCAGCAGTGCGGCGTAGTTGAGCCCCAGGCTGATGAAGGCGATATAGGTGGCGACGCCACAGATCAGGATCTCGATGCCCTTGCCGCGGATGTAGTTGGCGATCTGCCGGTTCATCTCGTCGCCCACCCGGTTGAGCAGGGCGCGCTCGCGTGGCAGGTAGCCACTGACCCAGCGGCCGATCAGTTCGCGGTCCTTGAGGAAGAAGAACACCAGGATCGGCACCAGCACCAGGTAGATCATCGCGCTGACCAGCAGCGGCAGGCTCGACAACGAGAAGGTCAGCGCCCACTGGCCGAACTTGCCGATTTCACCGCGCACCGACTCGATGGCGCGCAGCACCTGCTCGTCGGACACCAGGTGCGGGTAGCGCTCGGGCAGCAGCAGCAACAGCGACTGCCACTTGCCCAGCATGCCGGGCAGCTCATTGAACAGGGTGATCAACTGATGCCAGAGCAACGGCACCAGCACCAGCATGAACACCGCCAGGGCGCCCATGAACAGCGCGAACACCAGCCACACCGCCAGCCGTGTCGGCACCTTGAAGCGCTCCAGGGCGTTGACCAGCCCCTGTATCAGGAAAGCCAGGACCATGCCCGCCAGCACCGGCGCGAGCATCCCGCCCAACGTCAGCACCACGGTGAAGGCCAGGAACAGCAGGACCGCCAACACCACTGCCTCCTCATCGGAGAAGTAGCGCTGCATCCAGTCGCGTAGCACTTTGATCATTGCCGATCCTTGAAAGAAAACTCAGGCCTTGCGCAGCCAGTACGTATACACACCGGCCTCGGCCGTTTCGTGCAGCAGCGTATGACCGGCAAGCCGGGCAAAAGTGCGAAAGTCGCGTTGCGAGCCTGCGTCGGTGGCGATCACCTTGAGCACCGCGCCACTGGCCAGGCGATTGAGCTCCATCTTCGCCTTGAGCAGCGGCAGCGGGCAGTTCAGCCCGCTGGCGTCGAGTTCGGCGTCGCAGGTCAGGGTGTCACTCATCGGGCGCGTCTCCACAGGCAGGGCAAAAAGGGCACTAGGATACCGCCACTGGTCGGCATCGTGCGACCCGGCTACAGTAAGGCTTTTGACCGACGCGAGCTTGTGCATGAATCTACTGCGCCCCACCCTGCTGACGCTGGCCTGCCTGATGGCCCTGCCCGGCCACGCCGACGACCTGCCGTCACTGGGCGATGCCAGTTCCGCGATCGTTTCGCCACAACAGGAGCACCAGCTCGGGCGCGCCTGGCTGAGCCTGCTGCGTGGCAACGTCAACCAGCTCAACGACCCGCAACTCAAGGATTTCGTCGAGACCAGCGTGTACAAGCTGGCCGAGACCAGCCAGGTGCAGGACCGGCGCCTGGAATTCATCCTCATCGACAGCAAGGAACTCAACGCCTTCGCCGCGCCCGGCGGCATCGTCGGGGTCAACGGCGGGCTGTTCCTCAACGCCCAGACCGAAGGCGAGTACGCCTCGGTACTGGCCCACGAACTGGCGCACTTGTCGCAGCGCCACTTCGCCCGTGGCGTCGAAGCCCAGCAGCGCATGCAGCTGCCGATGATGGCGGCGCTGCTGGCGGGCATCGTGCTCGCGGCGGGGGGCGGTGGCGACGCCGGCATTGGCGTGATTGCCGGTACCCAGGCGGCGGCCATCCAGGAGCAGCGGCGCTTTTCCCGGCAGAACGAGCAGGAGGCCGACCGTATCGGCATCCAGAACCTCGAAAAAGCCGGTTACGACCCGCGCAACATGCCCAACATGTTCGAGCGCCTGGCGCGCCAGTACCGCTACGACGCCAAACCGCCGGAATTCCTCCTGACCCACCCGGTCACCGAATCCCGGGTGGCCGACACCCGCAACCGCGCCGAGCAGGCACCGGCGGGTGGCGTCGAGGACAGCCTGCGCTACCAGTTGATCCGCGCCCGCGTGCAGCTCACCTACGAAGGCACCCCGGGCCTGGCCGCCAAGCGCTTCCGCGCCCAGCTTGAAGAGAACCCGCAAATGGACGCCGCGCGCTATGGCCTGGCGCTGGCGCAGATCAAGGGCGGCCAACTCAACGAAGCGCGGGAGAGCCTCAAACCGCTGCTGGCCAAGGCGCCCAACGACATCACCTACAACCTGGCGCAGATTGACCTGGACATCACCAACAACCGCCTGGCCGACGCCCAGCAGCGCGTCCAGCGCCTGCAGGCGCTGTACCCTGGCAACTACCCGCTGAAACAGGTGCGCGCCGACCTGCTGGTCAAGCAGGGCAAGCCGGCCGAGGCGGAGAAAGTGCTGGATGATCTGGTCAAGAGCCGCCCGGACGATCCGGACGTGTGGTACGACGTTGCCGAAGTGCGCGGCCTTTCCGGCAACACCATCGGCCTGCACCGCGCCCGCGCCGAGTACTTCACCCTGGTCGGCGACTTCGATCAGGCCATCCAGCAGCTCGACTACGCCAAGCGCCGTTCGGGCAGCAACTTCCCGCTGGCCTCGCAGATCGACCAGCGCCAGCGCGAAATCATGGAGCAGCAGCGCATGGTCAAGGACATGATGGGGCGCTGATT
>NZ_JBOBDM010000035.1:0-60825 GCF_050586605.1 Pseudomonas sp. ES1
GGGGGGGGGAGGAAACGGGCGTTTTGGGGGGAACCCCCCCCCCCCCAGGGCCCGAGTGAACCTTCAGAACCGTGGACGCCCATGAAACTACTGATCGTCGAAGACCAGGCCAAGACCGGCCAATACCTGGCCCAGGGCCTGAGCGAGGCCGGCTTCAACACCGAGCTGGCCGGTGACGGCGACACCGGCCAGCACCTGGCGCTGACCGGCGACCACGACCTGCTGATCCTCGACGTGATGCTGCCCGGGCGCAATGGCTGGCAGATCCTCCAGGCGGTGCGCCAGGCAGGCCTGGCCACCCCGGTGCTGTTTCTCACCGCCCGCGATGCCGTCGAAGACCGCGTGCACGGCCTGGAGCTGGGCGCCGACGATTACCTGGTCAAGCCCTTCGCCTTCTCCGAACTGCTGGCCCGCGTGCGCAGCCTGCTGCGCCGCGGCGCAAGCGCCAGCCAGGACACCTGCCTGATGCTCGCCGACCTGCGCCTGGACCTGATCCGCCGCCGTACCGAACGCTCGGGCCAGCGCATCGACCTGACCGCCAAGGAGTTCGCCCTGCTCGAACTGCTGCTGCGCCGCCAGGGCGAGGTGCTGCCCAAGTCGCTGATCGCCTCCCAGGTGTGGGACATGAATTTCGACAGCGACACCAATGTCATCGAAGTGGCCATCCGCCGCCTGCGCCTGAAGATCGACGACAGCCACGCCACCAAGCTGATCCACACCGTGCGCGGCATGGGTTATGTGCTTGAAGAGCGCCAGGACTGATGCGCCGCCTGTCCCTCGGTGGCCGCCTGGCCCTGCTGTTCGCCGCCTGCACCGCCAGCGTCTCGCTGGGTGCCGGGCTGTTGTTCAGCCGCGCCAGCGAACAGCACTTCGTCGAACTCGACCAGCAGTTGCTCAGCGGCCGGTTGTCATTGATGCGCAGTCTGCTCGAGGGTGTGGCCACGCCTGAGCAGCTGCGCTCACGCCTGCCCCAGTTGCGCGACGAACTGAGCCACCAGTCCGAGCTGGCCCTGCGCGTGCGGGGCGCCGACGGCACACCCTGGTTCGACAGCCGTACCGGCCTGCCGGACGAGCCGCGCCAGCCGGGCCTTGCGACCCTGCATACCAGCGGCATTGACTACCGGAGCCTGAGCACTGTGCTGGCAGACCATCAACCAAGCGCCCCGCAGCTGACCCTGTTCCTCGACATCACCCATCACCAACACTTCCTGCAGGGCATGCAGCGCCTGATCTGGCTCACCGTCGGCCTGTCCGCGCTGGCCACCGCGCTGCTCGGCGCCTGGGCTGCGCGCCGCGGGCTCAGGCCGCTGCGGCAGATGGGCAAGGTGGCCGCCAGCGTCAACGCCCGCTCACTGACCACACGCCTGCCGCTGGCGCAGTTACCCGAGGAGCTGGCCGAGCTGGGCGCCACGGTCAACGCCATGCTGCAGCGCCTGGATGACGCCTTCCAGCGTCTGTCGGCGTTCTCTGCCGACATCGCCCACGAGCTGCGCACGCCACTGTCCAACCTGCTCACCCACACCCAGGTCACCCTCACCCGCCCGCGCAGCCTCGAGGAGTACCGCGAAGCGTTGCACGGCAACCTGGAAGAGCTGCAGTGGATGGCCCAGCTGGTCAACGACATGCTCTACCTGGCCAAGGCCGACCACGGCCTGCTGATGCCCAGCCGTCAGCCGCTGGACCTGGCGGCGGAGGTGGATGCATTGCTGGAGTACTACGCGCCGCTGGCCGAAGACGCCGAGGTGCGGCTGCTGCGCGAGGGTATGGCGCACACCGAAGGCGACCGGCATATGCTGCGCCGCGCCCTGTCCAACCTGCTGGACAACGCCCTGCGCTTCACCCCTGCCGCAGGCGAGATCCGCGTGACGCTGGAGCCTGGGCTGCGCATCGTGGTGGCCAATCAGGGGCCGGCGATTGCGCCAGCGCTGCTGGAGCGGTTGTTCGACCGTTTCTATCGGGCAGACCCGGCACGCCAGGAAGGCAGCAGCGAGCATGCGGGATTGGGTTTGGCGATCACCCGCTCGATCGTGCAGGCGCATGGGGGAAGCATCAGGGCAGAGTGCGCGGATGGCTGGACGCGGTTTGTGATCGAGTTACCTGACAGGCCGTGAACCGGGGCTGCTTTGCAGCCCATCGCGGGGCAAGCCCGCTCCCACAGGGCTCGCGCATGTCTGCTTTTTGTGGGAGCGGGGTTGCCCCGCGATGACAACTTGAAGCCTTACTCGTAGCGCAACGCCATCGCCGGTTCGATCTGCGAGGCGCGGTACGCTGGGTAGATCGTCGCCAGGAAGCTCATCACCAGCCCCGCCGTGCAGATCAGCGCCACGTCGCCCCACTGCAGCTCGGACGGCAGGCTGCTGATGAAGTATATGTCGGAGGTGAAGATGTGCTGGCCGCTGACCCGCTCCAGCCAACCGACCACTGCGCTGACGTTCAACGCCAGGGCCACCCCGAGCACACCACCGAGCAGGGTGCCGACGATGCCGATCAGGCTGCCCTGGACCATGAAGGTGCCCATGATCTGCGCCGGGGTGGCGCCGATGGTGCGCAGGATGGCGATGTCCGCGCCCTTGTCGTTCACCACCATCACCAGGGTGGCGATGATGTTGAACGCCGCCACCGCGATGATCATCATCAGCAGCAGGCCGATCATGGTCTTTTCCATCTTCATGGCGCTGAACAGGCTGCCCTGGGTGTGCGACCAGTCATCGGCGCGGTAGCCATCACCCAGGCCTGCGGCAATGGCCTTGGACACCTGCGGCGCGGCATACAGGTCATGCAGCTTGAGGCGCACGCCCTGCACCTGGCCCGGGGCCCAGCGCTGCATCTCGCCGGCATCGGCGATGTGGATGTAGGCCTGGGAACCATCCAGCTCGGCGCCCACCTTGAAGATGCCGACCACGGTCAGGCGCTGCATGCGCGGGGTGATGCCACCCGGTTCCTTGCTGACTTCGGGGACGATCAAGGTCAGCTTGTCACCGGTATTGAGGCGGAAGCGCCGTGCCGTCAGCTCGCCGATGACCACCCCGTAGTCACCCGGCTTCAACGCCTGCAGGCTGCCCTGGACGATGTGCTGGGTGACGATGGAGACCTTGGCTTCCTCGGCCGGGTCGATACCGGCGACCTGGATCGGCTGCATCGCCCCCCGGTACGACAGCATGCCTTCCATTTCGGTGATAGGCGCCGCGGCCATCACCGCCGGGTTGCCTTCGGCGGTGGCGGCGACCTTGCGCCAGTCGTCCAGCGGCTGCACGCCAAGGATGGCGGCATGCGGCACCAGGCCAAGCACGCGCGAGCTCATCTCGCGCTGGAAGCCGTTCATCACCGACAACACCGTGATCATTGCCAGCACGCCAAGCGACAGCCCGATCATCGAGGTCATGGAGATGAACGAGATGAAGTGGTTGCGACGCTTGGCACGGGTGTAGCGAGCACCGATGAACAAGGACAAGGGTCTGAACATGAACCGGGATACCCAATGAAAGTGTGAACCGGGGCGCCTCAGGGCGCCCCGCGCAGGCGATTCAGATCGCCACCAGGCGCCCGTCTTCCAGGCTCAGCACGCGGTCCATCTGGCGCGCCAGGTTGAGGTCGTGGGTTACCACCAGGAACGCGGTCTGCGATTGAGTGGACAGCTCACGCATCAGCTCCTGGATACCCAGGGCGGTGTGGTGGTCGAGGTTGCCGGTCGGCTCGTCGAGCATCACCAGGCCCGGGCGGTTGACCAAGGCACGGGCGATCGCCACGCGCTGGCGCTCACCGCCGGACAACTCGGCCGGCTTGTGATTCAGCCGATGGCCCAGGCCGACGCGCTTGAGCAGTGCTTCAGCACGCTCGCGGGCCTCGGCGATCGGCGTCTTGCCGATCAGCAGCGGCATGCAGGCGTTCTCCAGCGCGGTGAACTCCGCCAGCAGGTGGTGGAACTGGTAGACGAAGCCCAGCGCGCGGTTGCGCAGCAGCCCACGGGCACGCTCGCCGAGCGCCGAGAGCTCTTCGCCGGCCAGCCAGACACTGCCCTGGGTTGGCGTGTCGAGGCCGCCCAGCAGGTTGAGCAAGGTACTCTTGCCCGAGCCCGAACTGCCGACAATGGCCACCCGCTCACCAGGGTGCAGCTCAAGGTTCAAGCCGGACAGCACCTGGACCGACTCCGGGCCTTCGTCGTAGCTCTTGCCCAGGTTGCGGCAACTCAACACGGCTTTATCACTCATGCGCGACTCACTCATAACGTAGCGCCTCTGCAGGCTGGGTGCGCGAGGCACGCCAGGCCGGGTACAGGGTGGCGAAGAAACTCAGGACCAATGCCGCACCGCAGACCATCCACACATCCTGTGCCTGGAGCTGCGAGGGCAGGTAATCGATGAAGTACACGTCGGCGTTGAGGAACTTGTGCCCGATCAGCGTCTCGATGCCGGCGATCGCCGCACTGACGTTGAGTGCGCCGAGGATGCCGACGACCGCGCCGATCAGGGTGCCGACCACGCCGATCACCGTGCCCTGGACCATGAAGATGGCCATGATCTGGCCCGGCGTTGCGCCCAGGGTACGCAGGATGGCGATGTCGCCGCGCTTGTCGTTGACCACCATCACCAGGGTGGAAATGATGTTGAACGCCGCCACCGCCACGATCAGCAGCAACAACAGGCCGATCATGGATTTCTCCATGCGGATGGCCTGGTAGAGGTTGCCGTGGGTGCGGGTCCAGTCACGCGGATAGAACTCCTGTTCGCCCAACTGCTGGGCGATGGCCCAGGCGGCACGTGGGGCCTGGAACAGGTCGTCGAACTTGAGGCGGATGCCCTGGACCTGGTCTGGCTTCCAGCGGTGCAGGCGCGACAGGTCGGCAATGTTGGTGAGGCCGAGGTAACCGTCGATCTCGCCGGCACCGACGTGGAAGATGCCGACCACGGTGAAGCGCTTCATGCGCGGGAACATGCCCGCCGGCGTGACGCTGACTTCGGGGGCGACGAAGGTCAGCTTGTCGCCGATGCCGACGCCGAGCTTCTGCGCGGCCTTGTCGCCGATCATGATGCCCCACTCGCCCGGCGCCAGCCGGTCGAGGCTGCCATCGAGCACGAACTTGTCGATGATCGACACGTCACGCTCGCGCGCCGGGTCGACGCCATTGAGCAGCACTTTCTGCACCTTGCCTTCGTGCGTCAGCAGGCCCTGCATCTGGGTGAAAGGCGCAACCGCCAACACCTGCGGATTCTGCTTTACTTTGGAGGCAAGGCCCTGCCAGTCGTCGATCGGCCGGCCGGTCTCCAGCGTGGCATGGGGGATCATCCCCAGCACGCGGGTACGCATCTCGTGATCGAAGCCGTTCATGACCGACAACACCACGATCATCACCACCACGCCCAGGGCGAGGCCGATCATCGAAGTGAGTGAAATGAACGAGACAAAGTGATTGCGACGTTTGGCACGGGTATAACGCGTACCAATGAATACGAAAAGAGGTCTGAACATGTCGGGGCTTGTTCGGATGAAAGGGAACGTCCTTGTGGCGATGCGCCTACGGCGGCTTTACACTCGGACCACCGCCGTAACCTTGGGTTCGCCATGACGACATTAGACGAAGAAGATCGCCGCGAATACTACCGCATCGAAGATCGGATCGCACTTCAAATCAGCCCCCTGAGCGCGGCCGAAGCCCTTGAGACAGAACTGTTGCAGGATGATTCCGAGCTGTTCAACCTGCTCAGCGAACTGCACTTGTCCGACTTCGAGTCGCAACACCTGCTGCGCCAGCTGAGCGAGAAGGACCGCACCCTCGCCGCCTTCCTGCGCGCCCAGAACAAACGCCTCGACCTGCTCAGCGCCGTGGTCGCGCAAACCCTGCTCGGCGAAGTCGGCCAACCGCAGCCGGTGATCATCTCCGAAGGCGGCATCGAGTTCGCCCAGCGGCAACCGATCAGCGCCGGCACGCGGGTGAAAGTGAAGATGGTGCTGATGCCCCGCGCCCATGGTTTGCTGCTGCGTGGCCGCGTCACCCATTGCGACCCGCGGCCCGATGGCAGCTTCGAGGTGGGCACCGAGTTCATCGACATGACCGACGCCCAGCGCCAGTTGCTGGCGCGCTACATCCTGCAGCGCCAGCAACAGCAACGGCGCCAGGCACTGGAACAGAACAACCCCGCCTCCTGAGCCATTTTTTCTCTGATTTGAAGGAACGAACGTGACCCTGATCTATGGCCATCGCGGCGCCAAGGGCGAAGCCCCCGAGAACACCCTGACCAGCTTCCGCCAGTGCCTGTCCCACGGCGTGAACCGCTGTGAACTCGACCTGCACCTGTCGGCCGACAACGAACTGATGGTGATCCACGACTCTACCCTCAAGCGCACCACTGGCCGGCGCGGCAAGGTGGTCGAGCACCCGGCTGCCGCCCTGGTCACCTACGACGCGCGCCAGGGCGGCCCGGGCCATGTGCAGCCTTGCACCATCCCTCGCCTGGAAGAGCTGTTCGAGAAATGCCCGTTCGAGCATTGGCAACTTGAAGTGAAAAGCGCCTCGCGCACCCGCGCCGCCACCACCGTGCTGGCGATTCGCGAACTGGCCCAGCAGTACGGCCTGATGGACAAGGTCACCATCACCTCGAGCTCGCGGGAAGTGCTGGGCGCCGCCCAGGAGCTGGTGCCCGACGTGAAGCGCGGCCTGGTGGCCGAGTACGCCTGGCTCGACCCACTGAAGGTCGCACAGAACTACGGTTGCGAGATGCTGGCGTTGAACTGGACGCTGTGCACCCCCGAGCGCCTGATCAAGGCACAGCGCCAGGGTTTGCACGTGTCGGTGTGGACGGTCAACGAACCGGCACTGATGCGCCGGCTCGCTGATTTTGGCGTGGACAGCCTGATTACAGACTTTCCCGGTTTGGCCAAGACCACCCTCGGGTAGGGCTGAAATCGGTCTCCCCGACCGGCTCAGGCCACCGGCCGGAGCCGCTCAAAAAAGCCGGTTCAGACCGTCGTAGGCAGCTACCCGATAGGCTTCGGCCATGGTCGGGTAGTTGAAGGTGGTGTTGACGAAGTACTTCAGATTGTTCTGCTCACCCGGCTGGTTCATGATCGCCTGACCGATGTGGACGATCTCCGAGGCCTGGTAGCCGAAGCAGTGCACACCGAGGATTTCCAGGGTTTCGCGGTGGAACAGGATCTTCAGCATGCCTTGCGGCTCACCGGCGATCTGCGCGCGGGCCATGCTCTTGAAGAAGGCCTTGCCCACTTCGTACGGCACCTTGGCCTGGGTCAGCTCCTGCTCGTTCTTGCCGATCGAGCTGATCTCCGGAATGGTGTAGATGCCGGTGGGCACGTCATCGACGAAGCGCCAGCTGCCGTTGTCGACGATGCTGCCGGCGGCGGAGCGGCCCTGGTCGTGGGCGGCACTGGCCAGGCTCGGCCAGCCGATCACATCACCGGCGCCGTAGATGTTCGGCACGCTGGTGCGGTAGCTCTTGTCGACTTCGATCTGGCCACGGCTGTTGACCTTGATACCGATGTTCTCCAGGCCCAGCTTGTCGGTGTTGCCGGTACGGCCGTTGCACCACAGCAAGGCGTCGGCCTTGATCTTCTTGCCCGACTTCAGGTGCAGGATCACCCCGTTGTCCAGCCCTTCAACCCGGTCGTACTCCTCGTTGTGGCGTACGGTGATGTTGTTGTTGCTGAAGTGGTAGCTCAGCGCCTGGGAGATTTCCGAGTCGAGGAAGCTCAGCAGCTGGCCACGGTTATCGACCAGCTCCACCAGCACGCCCAGGCCGCTGAAGATCGAGGCGTATTCGCAACCGATCACCCCGGCACCATAGACGATCAGCTTGCGCGGGGTGTGGCTGAGGCTGAGGATGGTGTCGCTGTCGTAGACGCGCGGGTGGTGGAAGTCGATGTCGGCCGGGCGGTACGGGCGCGAGCCGGTGGCGATGATGATCTGCTTGGCGTTGAGCTTCTCGACCACGCCGTTGGGGCAGACCACTTCGACGGTCTGCTCGTCGGCGAAGCTGCCGGTGCCGGTGAACACGTCGACGCGGTTACGGGCGTAGTAGCCGGTACGCGAGGCGACCTGCTTGCTGATCACCTTCTCGGCGCTCTTGAGCACGTCGGGGAACGAGAACCAGCGCGGTTCGCCGATGGCGCGGAACATCGGGTTGGTGTTGAACTGCATGATCTGCCGCACGGAGTGACGCAGCGCCTTGGACGGGATGGTGCCCAGGTGGGTGCAGTTGCCGCCGACCTGGCGACGGCTGTCGACCATGGCCACCTTGCGCCCTGCTTTGGCGGCGTTCATTGCCGCGCCTTCTCCGGCCGGGCCGGAACCCAGCACCACTACGTCGTAGTTGTAGACAGCCATGCGTACTCCTTCAGAACTGGCCCGCCGGCCGGTTGGCCGCGGGGCGCGATCATGTCGCCGGGGCGCCATGAGAAAATTCGGGTGCAGTCTAATCAAGCGTGAACGCCGCGCACATTAACCCTTGGTCGCGTCGTAGGCCACTTTTGCCTGCACTACATGTGGTTTCACCGAATCCATGGTGGCGATCATCCGTGGCTTGCCTTTCATTCGCCTTTCAGCGCCCGCTCGAACGCCGGGGTGGAACGGGAGACGAAGCCACCTTCGGCCCGAGTCACCAGCACCGCGGCGATACCGTGGGCAATGGCGAAGTCCCAGCCCTGCTGCGGCCCGAGGATCAACAACAGGGTCGAGTAGCCGTCGGCCAGCAAGGCCGAAGCGTCGAGCACGGTCACCGACGCCAGGTCATGTTCGACCGGGCGCCCGAGGCGGGCATCGAAGGTGTGCGAATAGCGCCGGCCATTGTCCTCGAAATAGTGCCGATAGTCACCCGAGGTCGACACCGCCAGCCCTTGCACGGCAATGACCTGGCGGGCGACCTGGCGATCTTCGCGGGGCAGCTCCAAGGCCACCCGCCAGGGGCTGCCATCGGGCTTGCGGCCCATGGCCTTGAGCTCGCCGGTGGCCTCGGCGAGGAAACTGTCGATGCCCATCTTTTGCAGGTGCGCAGCGATCAGGTCGACCGCATGGCCGGCGGCGATGCTGTTGAAGTCCAGCTCGATCGGCGCGTCCTTGCACAGGTTTTCGCCCTCGATGCGCAAGTGGCGGTAGCCAACCCGCTGGCGGGCCTGGGCAAGCGCCTGCGCATCCGGCACGTGCAGCGCGCGGGCCTGCGGGCCAAAGCCCCAGAGGTCCAGCAGCGGCTCGACGGTGAGGTCGTATGCGCCCTGGCTCTGCTCGGCCAGGTGCTGGCCGAAGGTGACCAGTTCGAGCATGTCGGCATCGACGGGCAGGCACTGGTTGGCCGGCAACTGGTTGAAGCGGCTGACGGTGGAGTCACCGCGGTAGGTGGAGTAATGCGCGTCGATGGCCTGCAGGATGCTCTCGACGGCCGCCTGCACCTGCTCCGGCGCCGGGCCACCAGCCTGGCGCACGTACTGGATGCTGTAGCTGCTGCCCATGGTCGGGCCGCCGAAGCGTTCGAGGGCGGGGCCCTGTTCGCAACCAGTCAGGAGCATCAGGATGGACAAGAGTGCTGCGCGCAAATTCAAGTTCTCGACAGGGTGCACTGGCCTCTTCGCGGGTAAACCCCCTCCCGCAGGTACAGCGCAAGCCGTGTGGGAGCAGGTTTACCCGCGAAGAGGCCCGCATGGACGACACAATACTTGGCCAAAAAAAACGGGAACCCGAAGGTTCCCGTTTTTTCAACGCATTACAAGCGGATCAGCGTGGAAACGCTGGCGGGTTCACACCGGCCATGTCTTCCATCACACGAACCACCTGGCAGCTGTAGCCGAACTCGTTGTCGTACCAGACGTACAGGACAACGCGGTTGTCGCTGCAGATGGTCGCTTCAGCGTCGACCACACCGGCGTGGCGCGAACCGACGAAGTCGGTGGAAACCACTTCCTGCGAGCTCACGTAGTCGATCTGCTTGTGCAGCTCGGAGTGCATGGCGGTCTGGCGCAGGTACTCGTTGAGTTCCTCGCGGTTGGTCGCCTTCTCAAGGTTCAGGTTGAGGATGGCCATCGACACGTTCGGCGTCGGCACGCGGATCGCGTTGCCGGTCAGCTTGCCCTTGAGCACTGGCAGTGCCTTGGCGGCAGCGGTGGCGGCACCGGTCTCGGTGATAACCATGTTCAGCGGCGCGGCTCGGCCACGGCGGCTGCCCTTGTGGAAGTTGTCGATCAGGTTCTGGTCGTTGGTGAACGAGTGAACGGTTTCGACGTGGCCGTTGACGATGCCGTACTGGTCGTTGATGGCCTTGAGCACCGGCACGATGGCGTTAGTGGTGCAGGAAGCAGCGGAGATGATCTTGTCATCGGCGCTGATGTCGCCATGGTTGATGCCGTGCACGATGTTCTTCAGCGCGCCCTTGCCCGGTGCGGTGAGGATCACGCGGGCAGCGCCCGGGCAGGCCAGGTGCTGGCCCAGGCCGTCGGCGTCACGCCATACGCCGGTGTTGTCGACGATCAGCGCATCCTTGATGCCGTACTGGGTGTAGTCGACTTCGCTCGGGCTCTTGGCGTAGATCACCTGGATCAGGTTGCCGTTGGCGGTGATGGTGTTGTTGGCTTCGTCGATGGTGATGGTGCCATCGAACGGGCCGTGCACCGAGTCACGACGCAGCAGGCTGGCGCGCTTGACCAGGTCGTTTTCGGCGCCCTTGCGCACGACGATGGCACGCAGGCGCAGGCCGTCGCCACCACCGGTCTTCTCGATCAGGATGCGCGCCAGCAGGCGGCCGATACGGCCGAAGCCGTACAGCACGACGTCGGTGCCCTTGCGTGCGGAAGCGTTCTGCTGGCCGACCACATCGGCCAGCTCTTCGCGCACGAACTGCTCGGCGGTACGGCCATTGCCTTCCTGCTTGAACTTGTTGGCCAGCTTGCCCAGGTCAACCGAAGCGGCGCCCAGTTTCAGCTCGCTCATGGCCTTGAGCAGGGGGAATGTCTCGTGGACGGACAGTTCGGTTTCGTCGGCTTGACGGTGACGCGCAAAGCGGTGGGCCTTGAGAATCGAGATAACCGAACGGTTGATCAGGCTGCGGCCATAGATCGAGCTCACCACATTGTTGTTGCGGTAGAGCTGACCGATAAGCGGGATCATCGCTTCAGCCAGGGCTTCACGATCGATCCACTCACCAAGACACTGGTCGGGCTTCTGAGTCACGGTAACCTTCCACATGTAGGGGAACAAAAAAGGGGCTACATTATGACGCCCCGCGGCGTATCGGGCAATGAGCGCCTGTCGCCGGCCACAAGCCCCGTCGCCACGCCCTTTCGAGCCTGACAGCGCGCCCGCTCACCGGTACAATCGACCTCTTTGCCGCAACGCTTGGAGTCCGATCTCCCGTGTCAGTTCTGCGCCTACCGCAACTGTCGGCCACGGCCGGCAAACACACCTGGGGCAACCTGCCCGGTGCCGCCTTGAGCCTGGCCATCGCCGAAGCCGCCAGCAGTGCCGGCCGCTTCACCTTGCTGCTGACCGCCGACAGCCAGGCCGCCGATCGCCTGGAGCAGGAGCTGCGCTTCTTTGCCCCGGACCTGCCGGTGCTGCCCTTCCCCGACTGGGAAACGCTGCCCTACGACCTGTTCTCGCCGCACCAGGACATCATCTCGCAGCGCATCGCCAGCCTGTACCGGCTGCCGGAGCTGGACCACGGCATCCTGGTGGTGCCCGTGACCACCGCCCTGCACCGACTGGCCCCCACCCGCTTTTTGCTGGGCAGCAGCCTGGTGCTGGACGTGGGCCAGAAGATCGATGTCGAGCAGATGCGCACGCGCCTCGAGGCCAGCGGCTACCGCTGCGTCGACACAGTTTACGAGCATGGCGAGTTCGCCGTGCGCGGGGCGCTGATCGACCTGTTCCCCATGGGCAGCAAGCAGCCGTACCGCATCGACCTGTTCGACGACGAGATCGAGACGCTGCGCACCTTCGACCCGGAGACCCAGCGTTCGATCGACAAGGTCGACTCGGTACGCCTGCTGCCGGCCCGCGAATTCCCCATGCACAAGGACGAGGTGACCCGCTTCAAGGCCCGCTTCCGCGAGCGCTTCGACGTGGACTTCCGGCGCAGCGCGATCTTCCAGGACCTGACCAGCGGCATCATCCCGGCCGGCATCGAGTACTACCTGCCACTGTTCTTCGAAGAAACCTCGACCCTGTTCGACTACCTGCCGGCGGACACCCAGGTGTTCTCCCTGCCGGGCGTGGAGCAGGCTGCCGAGCACTTCTGGAACGACGTACGCGGGCGCTACGAAGAGCGCCGCGGCGACCTCAGCCGCCCACTGCTGCCGCCGGCCGAGCTGTTCATGCCGGTCGAGGACTGCTTCGCCAAGCTCAAGCAATGGCCCCGGGTGGTGGTCAGCACCGATGACCTCGAGCCCGGCGCCGGTCGTGAGCGCTTCCCGGCGCGTGCGCTGCCCAACCTGGCCATCGAGGCCAAGGCCAACCAGCCGCTGGCGGCACTGTCGAACTTCCTCGAGCAGTTCCCGGGCCGCGTGCTGTTCACCGCCGAGTCCGCCGGCCGGCGCGAAGTGCTGCTGGAACTGCTCGAACGCCTGAAGCTGCGCCCGCAGACCGTCGAGGGCTGGGCCGACTTCATCACCGGCAGCGAACGCCTGGCGATCACCATCGCCCCGCTCGACGACGGCCTGCTGCTGGACGACCCGGCCATTGCCCTGGTGGCCGAGAGCCCCTTGTTCGGCCAGCGCGTGATGCAACGCCGGCGCCGCGACAAACGCGGCGAGGCGGCCAACGACGCGGTGATCAAGAACCTCACCGAGCTGCGCGAAGGCGCGCCGGTGGTGCACATCGACCATGGCGTGGGCCGCTACCTGGGCCTGGCCACGCTGGAAATCGACAGCCAGGCCGCCGAATTCCTCACCCTTGAATACGCCGAAGGCGCCAAGCTTTACGTGCCGGTGGCCAACCTGCACCTGATCGCCCGCTACACCGGCAGCGACGACGCGCTGGCGCCGCTGCACCGGCTGGGTTCGGAAGCCTGGCAGAAGGCCAAGCGCAAGGCCGCCGAACAGGTGCGCGACGTCGCCGCCGAGCTGCTCGACATCTATGCCCGCCGTGCCGCGCGCAAAGGCTACGCGTTCGCCGACCCGGCCGCCGACTACGCCACCTTCAGCGCCGGCTTCCCGTTCGAGGAAACCCCCGACCAGCAGAACGCCATCGAAGCCGTGCGCGAGGACATGCTCGCCGCCAAGCCCATGGACCGCCTGGTGTGCGGCGATGTCGGCTTCGGCAAGACCGAGGTAGCCATGCGCGCGGCGTTCATCGCCGTGCACAGCGGCCGCCAGGTGGCGGTGCTGGTGCCGACCACCCTGCTCGCCCAGCAGCACTACAACAGCTTCCGCGACCGCTTCGCCGACTGGCCGGTAACGGTCGAGGTGATGAGCCGCTTCAAGTCGGCCAAGGAAGTCAGCGCCGCCGCCGCGGAGCTCGCCGAAGGCAAGATCGACATCCTCATCGGCACCCACAAGCTGCTGCAGGACGACGTGCGCTTCAAGGACCTGGGCCTGGCGATCATCGACGAGGAACACCGTTTCGGCGTGCGCCAGAAGGAACAGCTCAAGGCCCTGCGCAGCGAGGTGGACATCCTCACCCTCACCGCCACGCCGATCCCGCGCACCCTGAACATGGCGGTGTCGGGCATGCGCGACCTGTCGATCATCGCCACCCCGCCGGCGCGACGCCTGTCGGTGCGCACCTTCGTCATGGAGCAGAACAAGAGCACGGTCAAGGAAGCGCTGCTGCGTGAACTGCTGCGCGGCGGCCAGGTGTACTACCTGCACAACGACGTGAAGACCATCGAGAAATGCGCCGCCGAACTGGCCGAGCTGGTCCCTGAGGCACGCATCGGCATCGGCCATGGGCAGATGCGCGAACGCGAGCTCGAACAGGTGATGAGCGACTTCTACCACAAGCGTTTCAACGTGCTGATCGCCTCGACCATCATCGAAACCGGCATCGACGTGCCCAGTGCCAACACCATCGTCATCGAGCGCGCCGACAAGTTCGGCCTGGCGCAGCTGCACCAGCTGCGCGGCCGGGTTGGCCGCAGCCACCACCAGGCCTACGCCTACCTGCTGACGCCGCCGCGCCAGCAGATCAGCGCCGATGCCGAAAAACGCCTGGAAGCCATCGCCAACACCCAGGACCTGGGTGCCGGCTTCGTCCTGGCCACCAACGACCTGGAGATCCGCGGCGCCGGCGAGCTGCTGGGCGACGGCCAGAGCGGGCAGATCCAGGCGGTCGGCTTCACCCTGTACATGGAAATGCTCGAGCGCGCGGTCAAGGCCATCCGCAAGGGCAACCAGCCGAACCTCGAGCAACCGCTTGGCGGCGGCCCGGAGATCAACCTGCGCCTGCCGGCGTTGATCCCCGAGGACTACCTGCCGGATGTACATGCGCGCCTGATCCTCTACAAACGCATCGCATCAGCGGCGGACGAGGAAGGCCTCAAGGACCTGCAGGTCGAGATGATCGACCGCTTCGGCCTGCTGCCCGAGCCGAGCAAGAACCTGATGCGCCTGACCCTGCTCAAGCTGCAGGCGGAAAAGCTCGGCATCAAGAAAGTCGATGCCGGCCCCAATGGCGGCAAGCTCGAGTTCGAGGCGCAAACCCCGGTCGACCCGCTGACCCTGATCAAGCTGATCCAGGGCCAGCCCAAACGCTACAAGTTCGAAGGTGCAACCCAGTTCCGCTTCATGGTGCCGATGGAACGCCCCGAAGAACGCTTCAATACACTGGAGGCGCTGTTCGAGCGCCTGACCCCACAGCCAAACTAAGGAAGCTCCATGCGTGCCATTCGTTCCCTGACCCTGCTGCTGGCGTTGCTCGCCCCGACCGCCTTCGCCGCAGGCCCCTATCAGGTGGAAATGATCCTGGTGCGGCAGAACGCCGTGCCGGCAATCACCAGCCCGTTCGCCCCGGAAGACTGGAGCGCCGGCGCGCCGCGCCTGGAAAAAGGCGCCGAGCGCCCGGCCGGGCTGGGTGACGAAATCACCCGCCTGCAGGCCACCGCCGACTACACCGTGCTGCTGCACAAAGCCTGGCAGCAGGACGGCGAGGCCATCGCCCTGAGCGCCGGCAACGAACAGTTCGGCCACTTCCCCATCGAAGGCAACCTGAGCATCAAGGAAGATCGCTTCATCGCCGTCGACGCCAACTTCTGGGTCAACCAGCTCGACAGCAATGGCAGCGTGCTGCAGAGCGAACAGCTCAAGCAGAGCAACAGCAACATGAAGGCTGGCCAGCTGACCTTCCTCGACGGCGGTCACCTGGCCGTGCTGATCAAGGTATCGCCTGCCGGCATGCGCAAGATGCCGCTGCCGGACCCGGAGATGATGGAGCAGTGAGGTGAGCGAAAGCGATGCGCAGTTCCTCGTCCGTAATCACGACGGCTGGACGTTCGCGTTCGACCGCGGGGCACTGCAGCGCGGCCTGAAGTATGCCGAAGAGGGCAGAAGCGAGATCGTGTCGATCCTCGGCACGACCATCCGCGCCGAATGCCATGGTTCCGCTGGCCGCGTCTATTACCAGCGGATCACGCTGAACATGACCGGGGACGGCCTGGCGTGTGACGGCACCTGCTCATGCCCGGTAGGCAATAACTGCAAGCACTGTGCGGCTGCCCTGTTCGTCCTTGAGCGCGGCGCTGAGCATGTCGAAGGTGATCAACACCTCCCTGCCGCGTCGCACTCTCTGGACTTGCCGCCCGAACTTGCGCACTGGGTGGAGGCACTCGAGGTACCGGCGACACCCGCCAGCGAACCGACCAAGCGCAAGGGCCCGTCGCTGTATTACCTGCTGGGTATCGATCACGGCCGGTGCATGCTCAGCGTGTTCAAGGGCACGCGCCAGGCCGACGGCAGCTTGAAACTGACACGCCCCGGCTCGATGCCGGAGCTGATCTATTACACACCGCGCTACGTGACTGACGAAGACCTGCGCACACTGCGCCTGATCGACGCCATGAGCAAGGATTACGCCCTGCCCATTGCTCGCCTGGAAGGCAAGAAAGGTGCGGACCTTTACGAGTACGCGCTGGCAACGGGCCGGCTGCTGTACAGCGAACAGCAGACCCCGCTCGCCCCAGGGCCCGACCTGCATGCCGATTTTCGCTGGGTACGGCTGGACAATGGCAGCTACCGCGGCGCCTGGCACCATGAAGACAAGGCGCACTGGCTGGCGTTGCCACTCGAACCGCTCTACTACGTAGACCCGCAAACGGGACAGAGCGGCAAACTGCTGCATGATCTCGACCCGTTCATCGCCAGCCAGCTGGCCAGCGCGCCCACGGTCCCGGAACACCTGATCGTGCCGTTGAGCCACCGCCTGAACGCCCTCAATCGCCAGGTACCGACGCCCACGACGGTGCGCAGCGAGCAGATCGAGGACATCCAGCCCACGGCGCGCCTGACCCTCGGCAGCCTCGAATACAGCGCCTACACACCAAAGACCGGGCGCATGCAGCGGCAGATGCAACACCGCGCAGCGCTGTCGTTCGATTACGACGGCCTGCGCACCAGTGGCAACGACAGCAAGCCGCTGACCCGCCTGGTCGAGAGCACCAGCCAGCGTATCCGCCGCCAGCCCCAGGCCGAGCAGGCGCTGCGCAACACCTTGCGCGATGCCGGCTTCAAACCCGCCACCCGCCAGAGCAAAGCACTGCCCGACAGCGCCGGCGAGATGTATCAGCTGGCCGATGACGAAGCCTGGCTGCGCTTTGCCCGCGAGGGCCTGCCGCGCCTGCGTGAAGCCGGCTGGGCAGTGGATGTGCACCGCGACTTCGCCTTCAACCTGCACGAGGTCGACGACTGGTACGCCACCATCGACGAAGCGCCGGGCCACGAATGGTTCGATCTGGAGCTGGGTATCGTGGTCGAGGGCCAGCGCCACAGCCTGCTGCCCATCGTCCTGCAGTTGCTGCGCAGCAGCCCGGAACTGCTGCGCGCCAGCGAGCTGGCACGGCGCAGCGACGACGAACACCTGCTGATCGACCTCAACCGCGCCCGCCACGACAGCCCTGCCCTGCGCGTCGCCCTGCCCTACGGGCGCATCAAGGCGGTGATGGGCACCCTCGGCGAGCTGTACCTGCACGAAGACGCCGTCGGCCCGAGCCTGCGCCTGGAGCGCGCTGACGCCGCGCGCCTGAACGACATCGAACACCTGCCCCTGCTGTGGGAAGGTGGCGCCCAGGTGCGCGACCTGGGCCGGCGCCTGCGCGACGCCCGCGACCTGCAGGTGCAAGCCCCCAAAGGCCTCAATGCAACCCTGCGCCCTTATCAACAGCAAGGCCTGAACTGGCTGCAAGCCCAGCGCGAGATGGGCACCGGCGCCATCCTCGGCGACGACATGGGCCTGGGCAAAACCCTGCAGACGCTTGCCCACCTGCTGCTGGAGAAAGAGGCCGGGCGCCTGACCCATCCAGCCCTGGCGGTGATGCCCACCAGCCTGGTGCCCAACTGGCTCGACGAAGCCAAGCGCTTCGCCCCCGAGCTACGGGTGTTGGCCCTGCACGGCCCAGGCCGCAACAAGCATTTCCCCACACTGGGCGACTACGACCTGGTGCTGACCACCTACTCGCTGGTGCCCCGCGACCTTGAGCACCTCAAGCCACAACCCTGGCACCTGCTGGTGCTGGACGAGGCGCAGAACATCAAGAGCAGCACCAGCAAGGCAGCCCAGGCCGTGCGCGAATTGCAGGCCACCCAGCGGCTGTGCCTCACCGGCACGCCCATGGAAAACAACCTGGGCGAGCTGTGGTCGCTGTTCCATTTCCTGATGCCCGGCTGGCTGGGCGACAGCAAGCGCTTTACCCAGGACTACCGCACCCCGATCGAACGCCACGGCGACACCGAGCGCATGGCCCACCTGGCCAGCCGCATCCGGCCGTTCCTGCTGCGCCGCACCAAGGAACAAGTGGCCACCGAGCTGCCGGCCAAGACCGAGATGATCCACTGGGTCGAGCTCAGTGACGCCCAGCGCGACACCTACGAGGCGGTCAGGGTGGCGATGGACAAGAAGGTCCGTGACGAGATCGCCCGCAACGGCGCGGCGCGTAGCCAGATCATCATCCTCGACGCCCTGCTCAAGCTGCGCCAGGTGTGCTGCGACCTGCGCCTGGTCCAGGGCACCGAAAGCAAGGGCAACTTCGCCGACAAGGGCAAGCTGGGCAGCCTGCTGGAGATGCTCGAGGAATTGCTCAGCGAGGGGCGCAAGGTCCTGCTTTTCTCGCAGTTCACCTCGATGCTGGCACTGATCGAGTTCGAGCTGGAGAAACGCGGCATCCGCTACAGCCTGCTGACCGGCGACACCCGTGATCGCCGCGCCCCGGTGCAGCAGTTCCAGAACGGCGACAGCGAGGTGTTCCTGATCAGCCTCAAGGCCGGCGGCACCGGCCTGAACCTGACCGCAGCCGATACCGTGATCCACTACGACCCGTGGTGGAACCCGGCCAGCGAAAACCAGGCCACCGACCGCGCCTATCGCATCGGCCAGGACAAACCGGTGTTCGTGTTCAAGCTGATCACTCGGGGTACGGTTGAAGAGAAGATCCAGCAGCTGCAACAGGAGAAGGCGGCGCTGGCGGCCGGGCTGCTCGATAGTGGCCAGGCCGGGCAGTGGCGGTTGGGGGATGAGGAGATTGACGCGCTGTTTGCACCGCTGCCGGGTAAGCGCGGCCGTTAGACAAACCGGGCAAGCCAGTGCCGGCCTCTTCGCGGGTAAACCCGCTCCCACAGGTACAGTGCCTAGCACAAGGTTTGTGGGAGCGGGCTTACCCGCGAAGAGGCCGGTAAGGTCAATCGACCAGTTGCGCCTCTTTCAACGCACCCAGCGCCTCCAGCCAACGCGGCTGCTGGCGGTAATCGGTGCAGGCGAAGCCCTGCCCGCGCATGCGCGCGATGCGCGGCGACGGCTTGACCTTCATGCGCTGCGCGGCACTCAGGGCCAGCTCCGCCGCCGCCCGGTCATTGCACACCAGGCCCATGTCGCAACCGGCGCTCAACGCGGCTTCGATACGGCTGGCGGCATCGCCCACCACGTGAGCGCCAGCCATCGACAGGTCATCGCTGAAGATCACCCCATCGAAGCCCATCTCGCCACGCAGGATGTCCTGCAACCAACGGCGCGAGAAGCCAGCCGGCTGGTTGTCGACCTGCGGGTAGATGACGTGGGCCGGCATCACTGCCGCCAACTGGCCGCTGAGGCGGCTGAACGGCACCAGGTCCGCGGCGCGCAGTTGCTCCAGGCTGCGCTCGTCGACCGGGATGGCAACGTGGGAGTCGGCCTCGGCCCAGCCGTGCCCGGGGAAGTGCTTGCCGCAGGCAGCCATGCCAGCGGCATTCATGCCACGGATGAAGGCCCCGGCCAATTGCGTGGCACGCTCGGGGTTACCTTCAAAGGCCCGGCTGCCCACCACGGCGCTGCGCTGGTGGTCGAGGTCGAGCACCGGCGCAAAGCTCAGGTCCAGGCCAACCGCCAGTACTTCGGTCGCCATCAGCCAACCGCATTGCTCGGCCAGGTACTCGGCGTTGTCGTTGTCGGCGATCGCGCGCATGGCCGGCAGGCGCACGAAGCCTTGACGCAGGCGCTGCACCCGGCCGCCTTCCTGGTCCACGGCAAGGATGAGCTCGGGTCGGATGGCACGGATCGACGCGCACAGCTCGCGCACCTGGCGCGGGCTGTCGATATTGCGGGCGAAGATGATCAAGCCGGCCACTTCGGGCTGGCGCAGCAGATGGCGGTCTTCGGCGGTCAGCCATTTGCCGGCGATATCTACCATCAGAGAGCCTTGCAGGCTGGCGGTCATAGCGAGTCCTTCATTGAAGATTCAGGGAGGCCCAGTGCGGGCAAGCGGCCTCGTCTATCCGTACCGGGCAATGGGCGGGTACGCGATCGAACAAGGCAAGCAAATCGTCGTTGCGCAGGCGTACACAGCCATGGGACAGCGCAGTGCCCATAGGTTCAGTGTCGGGCGTGCCATGCAAATAGATGTAACGCTGGAAGGTATCGACCGGCCCCAGCCGGTTGAACCCCGGTTCGCAACCGCTGAGCCAGAGGATGCGCGTTAGGATCCAGTCGCGATCGGGAAACTGCGCTTGCAGCGCCGGCGACCAGACCTCACCGGTCCAGCGCCGGCTGCAGAGCACTGCGCCCTGTGGCAGGCCGCTACCGATCCTGGCGCGTACCTGATGCAGGCCACGTGGCGTGCAGCCAGAGCCTTTGCGCTCCCCCGCGCCATTGCGCGCCGTGGAGATCGGCAGGCGCAGCACCAGCACGCCATGGGCGAAGCCATAGAGGCATTGATCAGCGAGGGAAATGTGCAGGAAATCGAGGTCGGGCATGGCGCTAGCTTATCTGAAGCGCCCTGCCCCGCCCAGTGTGTCAGGCCTTGGCCGGGGCGCTGGTTTTGCTGCGTGGACGCAGCTGTGCGGCAGCCATGGCCGCGTCGGTCACGCCCGTGTCGGCGCGCATGCCGGCTGCCAGGAACGGCACCATCAGGCGCATCACCTGCTCGATCGAGGTATTGATGCCGAAGTCGGTCTCGGCGATGGCGCGCAGGGCCTTGATCCCGGACATGCTGAACGCCGCGGCACCCAGCATGAAATGCACACGCCAGAACAGCTCCAGCGGAGGGATGCGCGGGGCGGCTTCATTGACCAGCAGCATGTAGCGGCGGAACACCTTGCCGTACATGTCTTCCAGGTAACGCCGCAGGTGACCCTGGCTCTGGCTGAAAGCCAGGCCCAGCAAGCGCATGAAGATAGACAGGTCGTTGTTGCTGCGCGGCTGTACCGCAAGGGCCTGGTCGACCAGCATCTCCAGCAGCTCTTCAAGCGAAGCCTTCTGCTCGGGGCGCGCCTGATGGCGCTCCAGCTCACGTTCCAGGCTGGCGCAGAACGGCCCGAGGAAACGCGAGAAAACCGCCTGGATCAGGGCCTTCTTCGAACCGAAGTGATAGTTCACCGCCGCCAGGTTGACCCCCGCCTTGCTGGTGATCAGCCGCAATGAGGTTTCTGCGAACCCGCGTTCCGCGAACAGCTGCTCCGCCGCATCGAGGATGCGTTCAACGGTTTCCGATTGGGCCATGACTACTCCGCCTGACAAACAGTTGTTTGAAACATACGTTTCAGGCCTGCTGATGTCAAGGCTCGGTGACTGGGCAGTCGCCATTTAAAAGCGCCAAGTCACAAGCTGCAAGCGACAAGATGCGCATGGCTTTTGATCTTTCTTGCAGCTTGCAGCTTGCAGCTCGCAACCCACTGTATATAATCCCAGTCACTGTATAAAAAGACAGAGTCCTCGCCCATGCTGAAACTGACGCCACGCCAAGCCGAGATCCTGGCTTTCATCAAACGCTGCCTCGAAGACAACGGTTTCCCTCCGACCCGTGCCGAGATCGCTCAGGAACTGGGCTTCAAGTCGCCCAATGCGGCCGAGGAACATCTCAAGGCACTGGCGCGCAAGGGCGCCATCGAGATGACCCCCGGCGCCTCGCGCGGCATCCGTATCCCCGGCCTGGAAGCCAAGGCCGAAGAGAACGGCCTGCCGATCATTGGTCGAGTCGCCGCAGGGGCGCCGATCCTCGCTGAACAGCACATCGAAGATTCCTGCAGCATCAACCCTGCATTCTTCCACCCCCGCGCCGACTACCTGCTGCGCGTGCACGGCATGAGCATGAAGGACATCGGCATCTTCGACGGCGACCTGCTCGCCGTGCACACTACCCGCGAGGCCCGCAACGGCCAGGTGGTGGTCGCGCGCATCGGTGACGAAGTAACCGTCAAGCGCTTCCAGCGTGAAGGCAGCAAGGTCTGGCTGATTGCTGAGAACCCGGAATTCGCCCCTATCGAAGTCGACCTGAAAGAACAGGAACTGGTGATTGAGGGCTTGAGCGTTGGCGTCCTGCGCCGCTGATCAAGGAGGCGTCATGCAGCCGTTCATCCCTGCATCGCAACAAGTCCAGTTGCCACTGTTCGAGGCTTTTTTCGCCAATCCGGTTTTGCCGGGCTTCAAGGCACGCGAACAGCCGCGCAAAAGCAACCAGCCCGAGCTGTTCAGCGAACTGGCTCTGCGCGGCGCCCCCGGCCATTGCCAAAGCCTGTTGGCGCCTGTCTTGCGCGAGCTCAGCGAAGAGGACGACAGCCGCTGGCTCACCTTGATCGCCCCGCCTGCCAGCCTCACGCAAGCATGGCTGCGCGATGCCGGCCTCAACCGCGAACGCATCCTGCTGCTTCAGCCAGGCAGCAACCAGAACGCCCTGCAGCTGGCTTGCGAAGCATTGCGCCTGGGACACAGCCATACCGTCGTCAGCTGGCTGGGCAGCGTGAGCAACAGCGCTCGGCAACAGCTGTTGCGCGCCGCCGCCAGCGGAAAAGCACAAAGCCTGAACATCCGCCTGGGCTGATGTTCAGGCTTTGCCTGTCATCTGTTTGTAGCCGTGAACCTCTAGCGTGGCTCAGTGAAGGACGCGCGGCCCTTCATCACGCTCGAAATCGCCCTCTACCAAGCGACCGGCCATTTGCACACCGACACTGAGCATGGCCTTGGCCACTTCCACATGCTGTCCTTGCAGGAATGCCTTGGCATCCTCGGAGAAATCCAGGGTTACCAGGGAACCTTCATCCTCGGCGCGGCGCAGCTCGATCCGGCCGTCAGGCAACTCGACAATTTCTAGAAAGGACGTTGACATACTTGGGGCCTGCTTTTCACGAAAGGCCGATAGTGTATCAGCCATGATTGCTGTCAGCACTCACTCAGCGCGTCGCGGAATCGTCTCACCAAGTCCTTCAGGTTCTTCCGCCAGGCCTCAAGCTCTGCTTGCGAAAGCTCTAGCGGCTCGGCCTCATCCAGATTGACCGCCTGGATCAATGGCTGGGTAACATCGGTTTTCGCGCTTTTCTTCGCGACCGGCGGTCGGAACAAATCGGCATAAGCTGCAAGCAGGCGAGCCAGCCAGGTTTCCGGCTGCCGTGCCAGTTCCAGCATCTCAGCCATCTCCGGAATTGCCACGCTCTGCAGCACCTCATCGTTGAGCAGCAGCTCGGCCCGTGCCGCAGCCGCTTGCGGCAAGCGGTAGAAACCAGCGATCTCATGGCACAAGCCCAGCAAGGCACCATACAGGTGGAACAACGTCGCTTCGCGCTCGGCCTGGAGCAACCCCTGGGCGTTCATGGCACCGCTTGCAGAGGCTTTGGCCATGGACTCCAGCGCAAGGCCGGCAAAGAACAGTTTCTGATTGGTGCGGGTGTAGAGTTCCTGGGCCATGTCGGGTGACCTCCTGAAGGCTGCAAGGCGATTGCTTGCAGTTTCAGGGATTGCGCTTTGCTTGTCATCAAATGAGTGGGGCCGCTTAACCCCCATCGCCGGTTTGTCGGCGATAGGGGTTAAGCGGCCCCGATCAAAACACTGAGCGATCAGCGCTTGTCTTCGACCTTCCACGCCTTGCCGTCGTAGAACGCCTTCCAGCCAGTCGGCTTACCGTCGACCTCAGACTGAACGTACTGCTCCTTGGTCTTGCGGCTGTAGCGGATCACCGCCGGGCGGCCTTCAGGGTCCTTCTGCGGCGCTTCGCAGAGGAAGTGGTATTTCGGATCGATCTCGTGCTTGTGCGGCACGATTTCCAGCACCAGCGGCGCACGGGTTTCGCGGTTCTTGGGGAACTGGCTGGCGGCCAGGAACAGACCCGAGGCACCGTCACGCAGCACGTAGGTGTCGTCGACCTTCTCGCACTTGAGCTCGGGCATGTCCACCTTGTCCATCTTCGGTGGCGCCGCCTCGCCGCTTTTGAGCAGCTTGCGGGTGTTCTTGCAGGTAGCATTGGTGCAACCGAAGAACTTGCCGAAACGGCCGGTCTTGAGCTGCATCTCGCTGCCGCACTTGTCGCATTCCAGGCTCGGCCCTTCGTAACCCTTGATGCGGTAGCTGCCCTCTTCGATCTCGTAGCCGACGCAATCCGGGTTGTTACCGCAGATGTGCAGCTTGCGCTTCTCGTCGAGCAGGTAAGCGTCCATGGCGGTCGAGCAGATAGGGCAGCGATGCTTGCCACGCAATACCAGCGACTCGGACTCACCTTCGTCGTCGGCAGCGATCTCGTCGCCCGGCACCAGGTTCACAGTGGCCTTGCAACGCTCTTTGGGTGGCAGGCTATAGCCCGAGCAACCCAGGAATACGCCGGTGGAGGCCGTGCGGATCATCATCGGCCGCCCGCATTCCTTGCACTCGATATTGGTTGGGGTCGGCTGGTTGGCACGCATGCCATGCTCGGTGGACTCGGCGGTCTGCAGCTTCTTGCTGAAGTCGCCGTAGAACTCGTCCAGCACGCTCTTCCAGTCACGCTCGCCCTGGGCTACGTCGTCGAGATTTTCTTCCATGCCCGCGGTGAAGCCGTAGTCCATCAGGTTGGAGAAACTCTCCGACAGGCGTTCAGTGACGATGTCGCCCATTTTCTCGGAGTAGAAGCGGCGGTTGTGCAGGGTCACATAGCCGCGATCCTGGATGGTCGAAATGATCGCGGCATAGGTCGATGGTCGGCCGATACCGCGCTTTTCCATTTCCTTGACCAGGCTGGCTTCGGTGAAGCGCGCCGGCGGCTTGGTGAAGTGCTGGCTAGGGTCGATCTGGATCAGCTTGAGCGCTTCGCCCTGCGCCATGTCGGGCAGCACGTCGTCTTCACCTGGCTTGCTCTGCTGCGGCAAGACGCGGGTGTAACCGTCGAACTTGAGGATGCGGCCTTTGGCACGCAGCTCGAAATCGCCAGCCGCCACGGTAACGCTGGTGGACAGGTACTGCGCCGGCGGCATCTGGCAGGCCAGGAACTGGCGCCAGATCAGTTCGTACAGGCGCTCGGCATCACGCTCCATACCGGTGAGCTTGGTCGGGTGGGTGTTGACGTCGGACGGGCGAATCGCCTCGTGCGCTTCCTGGGCCCCTTCCTTGCTGCCGTAGACGATGGGCGCGGCCGGCAGGTACTGCTTGCCGAACTCTTTCTCGATGTAGCTGCGCGCCATTTCCACGGCATCGACCGACAGGTTGGTCGAGTCGGTACGCATGTAAGTGATGTAGCCGGCTTCATACAGACGCTGGGCCATCATCATGGTTTTCTTCACCCCATAGCCCAGGCGGTTGCTCGCGGCCTGCTGCAGGGTGGAGGTGATGAACGGTGCCGAGGGCTTGCTGCTGGTCGGCCGGTCTTCGCGCTTGCTGACGCTGTAGCTCGACGCCTTGAGTTTCTCCAGGGCGGCCATGGCCTGGGTTTCGTTCAGCGGCTTGAAGGCTTCGCCCTTCTCGCGCGCCACTTCGAAACGCACCTTGGCGTTCTTGGCAGTGCCCAGGTCGGCGTGGACTTCCCAGTACTCTTCCGGGTTGAAAGCGCGGATTTCGCGCTCGCGCTCGACGACCAGCTTCACCGCCACCGACTGCACACGGCCAGCCGACAGGCCACGGGCGATCTTGGCCCACAGCAACGGCGAAACCATGTAGCCAACCACGCGATCGAGGAAGCGACGCGCCTGCTGGGCATTGACCCGATCGATGTCGAGCTCGCCCGGCTGCGAGAACGCTTCCTGGATGGCTTTCTTGGTAATTTCGTTGAACACCACACGCTTGTAGCGGCTGTCATCACCGCCGATGGCTTCGCGCAGGTGCCAGGCAATGGCTTCCCCCTCGCGATCCAAGTCGGTTGCGAGATAGATGGTGTCGGCATCCTTGGCCAGGCGGCGCAGCTCTTCGATCACCTTCTCCTTGCCGGGAAGGATCTCGTACTTGGCTTTCCAGCCGGCCTCAGGGTCGACGCCCATGCGTGCCACCAGCGTGCGGCGGGCCTTTTCCTTGGGCGACAGTGCCGGAGCCTCAGCTGCGGCCTTGCCACGCTTGGCCGCCGGTTCCTTGCTCGCACTGGCGGAACCGCTGGTGGGAAGGTCGCGGATATGGCCGATACTCGACTTCACCACGTACTGGTTGCCCAGGTACTTGTTGATGGTCTTGGCCTTGGCCGGGGATTCCACAATGACCAGCGATTTGCCCATGGATCGGAGTATTCCTGAATCTGAAGATGAAAAACGCGTCAGGTGCCAGACGCGGCACCGCTATATATAGTGGCAAAACAGTGAGGTCAAGCGCGAACGCTCAGTCGTCGGCCTTGGCCAGCAACCCGGACAGCCCTTCTTCGGCCTCGACCAAAGCAAAGCGTGGCACCTGCTCGCCGTCAACCTCGACCGACTCCAGGAACATCGAAAGCGGCCTCACCCATAGGCCGAATTCGCCGTACAGGGCCTGGTAGAACACCACCCACTCCTCGGTCTCGGAGTGGCGCGCAGCGCCGAACACACGATACTCGGGGCCCTTGTAGTGCCGGTACACACCGGGTTGTATCTGCATGTCGCCCTGCCTCTTGAACAAATCCTGTAAAAAACAAAAACCGGGGCACAGGGCCCCGGTTGCTGCCTTGCAACGCGATCAGACGCGTTCGAAGACAGTGGTGATGCCTTGGCCCAGGCCGACGCACATGGTCGCCACGCCGAGCGTGCCGCCATTCTGCTTCATGACGTTGAGCAGGGTGCCGGAAATTCGCGCACCCGAGCAACCGAACGGGTGGCCCAAAGCGATGGCGCCGCCGTGCAGGTTAACCTTCTCATCCATCTTGTCGAGCACTTTCAAATCTTTCAGCACTGGCAGGGCCTGTGCAGCGAAGGCTTCGTTGAGCTCGATGAAGTCGATGTCGGCCATGCTCAGGCCGGCGCGCTTGAGGGCTTTCTGCGTCGAAGGCACCGGGCCGTAACCCATGATGGCCGGGTCCACGCCCGCCACCGCCATCGAGCGGATCACCGCCAGCGGCTGGATGCCCAGGTCCATGGCGCGCTGGCCGGACATGACGATCATGCACGAAGCGCCGTCGGTGATCTGCGACGAAGTACCGGCGGTGACGGTGCCGCCTTTCGGGTTGAAGGCCGGCTTGAGCGATGCCAGGCCTTCGAGGGTGGTTTCCGGGCGAATGGTCTCGTCGAAGTCGAAGACCTTCAGGAAGCCGTTCTCGTCATAACCCTGCATCGGGATGATCTCGTCCTTGAACTTGCCTTCCACCGTCGCCTTGTGGGCGAGCTGGTGCGAACGCACACCGAACAGGTCCTGCTGCTCACGGCTGATGCCGTGCATCTTGCCCAGCATCTCGGCGGTCAGGCCCATCATCCCGGAGGCCTTGGCGGCGTGCAGGGACATGTGCGGGTTCGGGTCCACGCCGTGCATCATGCTGACGTGGCCCATGTGCTCGACACCGCCGATGACGAACACGTCACCGTTGCCGGTCATGATCGCCTGGGCGGCGGTGTGCAGCGCGCTCATCGACGAACCGCACAGGCGGCTGACGGTTTGCGCGGCCGAGGTGTGCGGGATCTGGGTCATCAGCGACGCCATGCGCGCGATGTTCCAGCCCTGCTCCAGGGTCTGGTTGACGCAGCCCCAGATCACGTCCTCGACTTCTTTCGGGTCGACCTTGTCGTTGCGCTCCAGCAGCTTGCTGATCAGGTGCGCGGACATGTCTTCGGCGCGGGTGTTGCGGTGCATGCCACCCTTGGAGCGGCCCATCGGCGTGCGACCGAAGTCGACAATCACCACGTCTCTTGGATTCAGGCTCATATCAGTATTCTCGCTCTAGCTCGTTGGGCGCTCAGTTGAAGAAGCGCTGGCCGCTCTTGGCCATTTCGCGCAGCTTCGCGGTGGGGTGGTACAGCGGCCCCAGGTCGGCGTACTTGTCGGCCAGTGCGACGAACTCGGCGACCCCGATCGAATCGATGTAGCGCAGCGCGCCACCGCGGAAAGGAGGGAAACCGATGCCGTAGACCAGGCCCATGTCGGCTTCGGCGGCGGTTTCGACGATGCCGTCTTCCAGGCAGCGCACGGTCTCCAGGCACAGCGGGACCATCATCCAGTTGATGATGTCTTCGTCGGTAACCTCACGCTGTTCGAAGACGATCGGCTTGAGCACGTCGAGCACGTCGGCATCGAAGACTTTCTTCGGCTTGCCGCGCTTGTCGGTCTCGTAGGCGTAGAAGCCCTTGCCGTTCTTCTGGCCCAGGCGGTTGGCCTCGTACAGCGCGTCGACGGCAGAGCGACGATCGTCCTTCATGCGGTCCGGGAAGCCGTCAGCCATCACGTCACGGCCATGGTGGCCAGTGTCGATACCGACCACGTCCATCAGGTAGGCCGGGCCCATCGGCCAGCCGAACTTTTCCATGACCTTGTCGATGCGCACGAAGTCGACACCAGCGCTGACCAGTTTGGCGAAGCCGCCGAAGTACGGGAACAGCACGCGGTTGACCAGGAAGCCCGGGCAGTCATTGACCACGATCGGGTTCTTGCCCATTTTCTTGGCGTAGGCCACGGTGGTGGCAACGGCCACTTCACTGGACTTCTCGCCACGGATGACTTCGACCAGCGGCATCATGTGCACCGGGTTGAAGAAGTGCATGCCGACGAAGTTCTCGGGGCGCTTGAGTGCCTTGGCCAGCAGGTTGATCGAGATGGTCGAGGTGTTGGAAGCCAGGATGGCGTCCGCTTTCACCTGCCCTTCCACCTCGGCCAGGACCGCTTGCTTGACCTTTGGGTTCTCGACCACGGCCTCGACCACGATATCGACGTTGGCGAAATCGCCATACGACAGGGTCGGGCGAATGGCGTTGAGCGCTTCGGCCATCTTCGCCGGGGTGAGGCGGCCTTTCTCGACGCGCTTGCCGAGCAGCTTGGACGCCTCGTTCAGGCCCAGCTGGATGGCTTCCTCGCGGATGTCCTTCATCAGGATCGGCGTGCCCTTGACGGCCGACTGGTAGGCGATGCCGCCACCCATGATGCCGGCGCCGAGCACGGCGGCCTGCTTCACGTCGTGGGCGATCTCGTCATGGGCCTTGGCCTTGCGCTTGAGCTCCTGGTCATTCAGGAACAGGCCGATCAGGCTCTCGGCAACCGAGGTCTTGGCCAGCTTGGCGAAGCCCGCGGCCTCGACTTCCAGCGCCTTGTCACGGCCGAAGTTGGCGGCTTTCTGGATGCTCTTGATGGCTTCGACCGGCGCTGGGTAGTTCGGGCCGGCCTGGCCGGCAACGAAGCCCTTGGCAGTCTCGAAGGCCATCATCTGTTCGATGGCGTTGAGCTTGAGTTTCTCCAGCTTGGGCTGGCGCTTGGCCTTGTAGTCCAGCTCGCCGCTGATGGCGCGCTTGATCAGGTCCAGTGCACCCGCCTGCAGCAGCTCAGGGGTAACCACGGCATCGACGGCGCCGACTTTCAGGGCGTCTTCGGCACGAATTTCCTTGCCCGAGGCGATCCACTCGATGGCGTTGTCCGAGCCGACCAGGCGCGGCAGGCGCACGGTGCCGCCAAAGCCTGGGTAGATGCCCAGCTTGACTTCCGGCAGGCCGATTTTGGCAGTGCTGGACATGATCCGGTAATCGGCGGCCAGGCACATCTCCAGACCACCGCCCAGGGCGATGCCGTTGATGGCGGCAACCGTCGGCACTTCGAGGTCTTCGAAGGCGTTGAAGATACGGTTGGCTTCCAGGTTGCCGGCAACCAGCTCGGCCTCAGGCAGCTTGAAGTTATCGACAAACTCGGTGATGTCGGCGCCGACGATGAACACGTCCTTGCCACTGCTGACGATGACGCCCTTGACCGAAGCGTCGGCCTTGATGGCGTCGACGGCCTCGCGCAGCTCGTTCAGAGTGAGGCGGTTGAACTTGTTGACGGACTCACCCTTGAGGTCGAACTTCAGTTCGACGATGCCGCTTTCAAGAGCCTTAACCGTGATGGCTTTACCTTCGTAAATCATCAACTGATCTCCACGATATGGAAGCTGAACTGTACACGCCGATCGCTGGCGCAAGAGCCGGTCTGCCGGTGTCTTGCCGCAGGCACACCCGTCGGCGCGCTAATCGGGGTTCTGTAAGAGCGATCTGACATACAAACGCTCAATTCATACGCCCGTTTGATTTGGGTGTGCACACATTCTCCGAAAAGATCGGCGTTGTCAAATGCTCTCAAGCACCTTGAAAACGCGACTTTCCAGTCATTTTGTACGCTGCAGGCATGAAGCATGATGACAGTGATCGCCGACCATTCATGTCAGCGATAGACCATGGGCAAGCGCTAGCGGCTGCATTTTGTTAAACACGCTCGCCAACACTGGCTACACTGGCAGGTGTTCAACGTGTTCCCGGCCTGCCTGGCCTTTTCTGCGCAGCAGAACGCAAAGCGGCGCGCAGGAGCCTTTCGGTTCCTGCGCGCCGCTTTGTCGTTGATGAGAAGGGATCAGGCGAGGGTTTCGAGCACCTTGGCAATATCCTGCAAAACAGAATCTTCGCCGCGCTCACCCCAGAACAGGGCGACCATCTGGGTATCGGCCTCGATCTTGTAGACGCTTTCCGGCAACCCGGCGAAGGCCTCGAGCAACCGCGGGTCCTCACAGGACTCGCGATAACGGTTCCACCAGACGCCCGTACTGACCTGCCAGTAGCACCAGCTGTCGTCACGACCCTTGCGCCGTGCCCGGTGGTACTGCGGGCATGGACTGGGGGGTTGTTTTTCCAGCCAGTGCGGCCACTGCTGCGGCGCCAGCTGCATGGCCAGGCCCATGCGCCGCCCCTCCAGGCGCAGATTCATCTGCCGGCTCTGCTTGTGCGAGGGGCGCAACCAGGCGAGCGGGCTGAGAATCAGCGCAAGGATTGACACCACCAGCCATACCGTCATATCTGTAGACCTTATAAAGCGTTGCAAATGAGCGGGTTACTCATGCTTCACGGACGACCCGCGCGAAAGCGACCATACTTCTTCTATCGCGATTGTCAGGAGTACAGCTCATGTCCTACGAACATCTTCTGGTCGCCGTCGACCTGACCGAAGAATGCGACCCGGTGATCAAGCGCGCCAAAGCGATCGCCCTGAGCAGCGGCGCGAAGGTCTCCCTGGTGCATATCGTCGAACCCATGGCCATGGCCTTTGGTGGTGACGTGCCCATGGACCTCTCGCAGTTGCAGCAGCAACAGTTCGATCAGGCCAAGGAGCGCATGGACCGCCTGTTCAACAAATACCCGGACATCAACCGAGGCGATTCGCACCTGGTGTATGGCCAGCCACGCCAGGAAATTCACCAATTGGCGAAAGACCAGAAGTGCGACCTGATCGTGGTGGGCAGCCATGGCCGGCATGGCCTGGCCCTGCTGCTGGGCAGCACCGCCAACGATGTGCTGCATGGCGCGCCGTGCGATGTATTGGCAGTACGCCTGAAAAAACCCGAATGATGCCTTGATCGCGGGGCGAGTCGGAGCAGCGGTGCGGCGATCCGACTTGCCCTGCGATGATGTCAGCCTTCCAGCTCAGCCCACCGCTCTACCAGTGCATCCAGCTCACCCTGCAGCTTCTCGATCTTGGCCAGCACCGCCGAAGTCTCGGCAATCGGCCGCTGATAGAAGCCCGCAGCGTTCACTTCTTCCTGCGCCTCGGCCATGCGCTGTTCCACCTGGTCAATTTGCCCTGGCAGCATCTCCAGCTCACGCTGCAGCTTGTAGCTGAGCTTTTTCTTCGACGCATCGGGGGCCGCAGCAACCGGTGCGGGGGCCACCGGCTCCGACACCTTCTCGACCACCGCACTGTTGAGCTCGGACTTGCCGCCCTTGCTTTCGGTGACACCGAGCAACTTCGGCGAACCACCCTGGCGAATCCAGTCTTCGTAGCCGCCCACGTACTCGCGCACGCGCCCTTCACCTTCGAACACCAGGGTGCTGGTGACCACGTTATCGAGGAAAGCCCGGTCGTGACTGACCATCAGGACAGTGCCTTTGTAGTTCGACAGCACCTCTTCGAGCAGCTCGAGGGTTTCCACGTCCAGGTCGTTGGTCGGCTCGTCCAGCACCAGCAGGTTGGCGGGTTTGCTGAACAGCTTGGCCAGCAGCAGGCGGGCACGCTCACCACCAGACAACGCCTTGACCGGGGTACGGGCACGCTGAGGGCTGAACAGGAAATCGCCGAGGTAGCTGAGCACATGGCGGCTCTGGCCATCGATATCAATGAAGTCGCGGCCTTCGGCCAGGTTATCGATAACGGTCTTTTCCAGATCGAGCTGGTGACGCATCTGGTCGAAGTAGGCCACTTCCAGCTTGGTGCCGATCTCGACCTTGCCCGCTGTCGGCTGCAGATCACCCAGCATCAGCTTGAGCAAGGTGGTCTTGCCGGTGCCGTTGGCGCCGAGCAGGCCGATACGGTCCTGGCGCTGCAGCACCATGGAGAAGTCCTTGACCAGCTTCGGCCCGCCCTGGTGCGCGAAGCTGACGTTTTCCAGCAGCATCACTTGCTTGCCAGACTTGTCCGCCACTTCGATCTGGATGTTCGCCTTGCCCTGACGTTCGCGGCGCTCGCCACGCTCCACGCGCAGCGCCTTGAGCGCGCGCACGCGGCCTTCGTTACGGGTACGCCGGGCCTTGATGCCCTGGCGGATCCACACCTCTTCCTGGGCCAGGCGCTTGTCGAACAGCGCGTTGGCGGTCGCCTCGGCAGCCAGTTCGGCCTCCTTGTGCACCAGGAAGCTGGCATAGTCGCCGTTCCAGTCGATCAGGCCGCCACGGTCCAGCTCCAGGATGCGCGTCGCCAGGTTCTGCAGGAATGAACGGTCGTGGGTGATGAACAGCACTGCGCCGTTGAAGCTGTTCAAGGCCTCTTCCAGCCAGGCGATGGCGCCGATGTCCAGGTGGTTGGTGGGCTCGTCGAGCAGCAGCAGGTCCGGTTCGGACACCAGCGCCTGGGCCAGCAGCACACGGCGGCGCCAGCCACCGGACAGCTCGGCCAGGGTCTTGTCGGCCGGCAGTTGCAGGCGGCTGAGGGTGCTTTCGACCACCTGCTGCAGTCGCCAGCCATCACGAGCTTCCAGCTCGTGCTGAACGTGCATCAGCTTGTCCAGGTCTTCGGCAGTGTGGATGTTCAGGCTCAGGTGGTGGTATTCGGCCAGCAGCTCGCCCACGCCATCCAGGCCAGCGGCCACCACATCGAACACCGTGCGTTCGTCGGCAACCGGCAGTTCCTGCGGCAGTTCGCCGATCTTCAGGCCCGGGGCACGCCAGATATCGCCATCGTCGCCTTTCTGCTCGCCCTTGATCAGGCGCAGCATGCTCGACTTGCCTGTACCGTTGCGGCCGATGATGCACACCCGCTCACCACGGGCGATCTGCCAGGAAACCTTGTCCAGCAACGGCATGGCGCCGAATGCGAGGGACACATCGCTGAATTTGAGCAGGGTCATGATCATCTCCAAAAACTGGGCGCGCATTCTACCCGACTTGCCTGCGCAGGGCATTAAAACCGCGTTGCCGGCAGCACCGCGTCGGATAACAACTCGATACAAGCACAGTGCTTTCACCGGCCCACGGCAAACGGCTAAGCTAGGCAGTAATACCCAACAGTGCTGGCTCCGCCGTCACTCTCTATGGTTCAACTGCCCGGACGTATCATGCGCAGCCGCCTGTTACAAATTGCTTCCTGCCTATTGCTCACCGCAACCGCTGCGAGTGCCGCACAGGCCGCCGACCTCACCCAGCAGCGCCAGTACTACGACGAAGCCAAGCGCGCCCTGGCCAAAGGCGACAAGGGCCCCTACCTGCGTTACGCGCAAGCACTGCGCGACTACCCGCTGACGCCCTACCTCACGTATGACGAGCTCACCGCCCGGCTGAAAAGCGCCAGCAACGAGGAAATCGAAGGTTTCCTCGCCGCCCACGGCGACCTGCCCCAGGCCAACTGGATGAAACTGCGCTGGTTGCGCTGGCTGGCCGAACGCGGCGAATGGAACACCTTCGTCAAATACTACGACCCCAAGCTCAACTTCACCGAGCTGGACTGCCTCAACGGCCAGTACCAGCTGAGCCACGGCCAGCGCGCCCAGGGCTTCGCCACGGCAGACAAGCTATGGAACGTCGGCAAATCGCAACCAGAGGCCTGCGACACGCTGTTCGCCATGTGGGCAGCCGAAGGGCAACTGACCGAGGCCAAACGCTGGCAGCGCGCCAAATTGGCGGCCCAGGCGCGCAACTACGGACTGGCCAACAACCTGGTGAAGACCCTCACCACCTTGGCTCCCCAGGGCAAGCTGCTGATCGATGTGGCGCAGAAGCCCGAACTACTCAACCAGCCTTCGCGCTTCACCCCGGTCAACGAAGCCATGTCCGACGTGGTCAGCCTCGGCCTGCGCCGCCTGGCACGCCAGGATCCGGAGCAAGCCATGGCGCTGCTCGATGACTACGCCCAGCGCATGCACTTCTCCCGCGACGAGAAGGTCGCCATCGCCCGCGAGATCGGCCTCACGCTTGCACGTCGCTATGACCCGCGCGCGCTGGACCTGATGACCCGCTACGACCCCGAACTGCGCGACAACACCGTCAGCGAGTGGCGCATGCGCCTGTTGCTGCGCCTGGGCCGCTGGGAAGAAGCCTATGAGCTGAGCAAACGCCTGCCGCAGGACCTGGCCAGCAGCAACCGCTGGAAGTACTGGCAAGCCCGCAGCCTGGAACTGGCGCAGCCCAACAACCCGCAGATCCCGCTGCTGTACAAGACCGTGGCCCGCGAGCGTGACTTCTATGGCTTCCTCGCCGCCGACCGGGCACAGACCGCCTACCAGCTGAACAACAAGCCATTGCAACTCAGCCAGCAGGTGATCAACAAGGTGCGCAATACCCCCGGCGTGCGCCGCGCCCTGGAGTTCCATGCCCGCGGCCAGATCGTCGAAGGCCGGCGCGAGTGGTACCACGTCAGCCGCCACTTCAGCCGTGACGAAATGGTCGCCCAGGCGCGCCTTGCCTATGACATGCGCTGGTACTTCCCGGCCATTCGCACCATCAGCCAGGCCCAGTACTGGGACGACCTGGACATCCGCTTCCCCATGGCCCACCGCGACACCCTGGTGCGCGAAGCCAAGGTGCGCGGCCTGCACTCGAGCTGGGTATTCGCCATCACCCGCCAGGAAAGCGCATTCATGGAAGACGCCCGCTCCAGCGTTGGCGCCAGCGGCCTGATGCAGCTGATGCCCGCCACCGCCAAGGAGACCGCGCGCAAGTTCAGCATCCCGCTGGCCTCCCCGGCCCAGGTGCTCAACCCGGACAAGAACATCCAGCTCGGCGCCGCCTACCTGAGCCAGGTCCACAGCCAGTTCAACGGCAACCGAGTGCTGGCCTCGGCCGCCTACAACGCCGGCCCCGGCCGCGTACGGCAATGGCTCAAGGGCGCCAAGCACCTCAGCTTCGACGTGTGGGTCGAGTCGATCCCGTTCGACGAGACGCGCCAGTACGTGCAGAACGTGCTGTCGTATTCGGTGATCTACGGGCAAAAGCTCAATTCGCCGCAACCGCTGGTGGATTGGCATGAGCGGTATTTCGACGATATGTGATCGTTCGCCGAGGGTGCTGCAGCGCCTATGAGATCGAGCGCCGCCCGCGCGGCGCATCGCTGGCAAGCCAGCTCCCACATTTGTTTCGGGCCAATTATGCCTGTGAGGGTACCGCTGCACGCCTTGGTGCATGTCTGAAGTCAGGCGCAGGGCCGTCAGCGCACACTTCGAGATCGAGTCGAGCCCACAAGGCGTACAGCGATGAAATCACAGGAGTGACTGGCCCGAAACAGATGTGGGAGCTGGCTTGCCAGCGATGCGCCGCGCGGGCGGCGCTCGATCTCAAGAGCGCTGCAAGACTATCGCCCAACACCTTGCAGCCCTCACACAATCGCTATCGCCCTGCCTTACTCGATAACCTCAACCGCCATCCCCACCTTCAGCTCCCCCGCACCATCCACCGCCAGGTTCTGGCCGAACAGCACATCCCCCTCTTTCTCGCGGAACGTCTTGAGCGTGGTCAGCGGCTCACGGTCCGGGCTGCGTTCGCCCGTGGCAGGGTCGAGGGTGGTGAGGATGCAACGCACGCTGGGCTTGAGCACACGGAAGGTCATGTCGCCAATGCGAATGCGCTTCCAGCGGTCTTCGGCAAATGCCTCGGCACCCTCGACCACCAGGTTCGGGCGAAAACGCAGCATCTCCATAGGGCGCCCGATGCGCGCGCTCAGCTCGTCCAGGGAAGCCTGACCGATCAGCAACAACGGAAAACCATCAGGGAATGCCGCGCGGTCGCTGTTCAGGCCATAACCGCTGGGCAGGTACCTCGCCCGCTGGTCAGGGCAATGCACCAGCCGCACCGGCTTGCCCAACAGTTCGCTGAGCCATGCCGCTGCCGCATCCCCCGCATCGGGCACGCGCAGGGTGTCACGCCAGATGGTGACACCACGCAATTCATCGTCTGCAGGTGGCACTGGCACGGCCAATGCCGCCCGCCCCGGCGCGGTGAGCAGCAATTGGCCATTCGCGCTGTAGTCGGCAGTGATCTGCCCGAGCGCAGGCCATGCCCGCTGGGTGAGGAAGCGACCGTTCTCGGCCTCTACCACCAACCAGCGCCGATCACCGTCCAGGCCCAGGTAATCGACCGGCGAGCGTTGCAGGCTCTGCGCCTGCGTCGACTTCACCGGATAACGATACAACGCACTCAGAATCATCCCTGCCTCACCCTGCGCCAGTAAAAGCCCAAGCTTATACCGGACACAGGTGTACCAGGTATCAGGCCGACGCGGTATCCATGCTCAGGCGCTGACGAACCACATCCACCAGGCGGTCGGGCTGGAACTTGGAGAGGAAGTTGTCGCAACCGACCTTCTTCACCATCGACTCGTTGAAGCTGCCCGACAGTGAGGTGTGCAGCACCACGTAAAGGCCGCGCAGGCGCGGGTCGTTGCGAATCTCGGTGGTCAGCCGGTAGCCGTCCATCTCTGGCATTTCCGCATCGGTGAAGATCATCAGCAGCTTCTCGCAGACATCCTCCCCGGCATCGGCCCAGCCTTTGAGCAGACGCAGCGCCTTCAGGCCATCACTGGCCACGTGCAGCTTCACACCCAACTGCGACAAGGTATCGCGCAACTGCGCCAGGGCCACGCTGGAGTCATCCACCAGCAGCACTTCGCGGCCACGGGCACGGGCCAGCACCGGGTCTTCGAGCTTGTCACGGGAAACCTTGGCACTGTAGGGCACGATCTCGGCCAGTACCTTTTCCACGTCGATGATTTCCACCAACTGCTCTTCGACCTTGGTGATCGCCGTCAGGTAGTGCTGGCGGCCGGCGCTGGTCGGCGGCGGCATGATGGCCTCCCAGTTCATGTTGACGATCCGGTCGACGCCCCCCACCAGGAAAGCCTGCACCGAACGGTTGTACTCGGTGACGATGATGGTGCTGCCTGGCCCCGGTTGCAGTGGCCGCATGCCGATTGCCTGGGACAGATCGATCACCGGCAGCGTCTGCCCACGCAGGTTGACCACGCCACAGACGAATGAATGGCGCTGCGGCATCAGTGTCAGCTTGGGCAGTTGCAGCACCTCCTGCACCTTGAACACGTTGATGGCGAACAGTTGCCGGCCAGCCAGACGGAACATGAGGATTTCCAGGCGGTTCTCACCTACCAGTTGCGTACGTTGGTCTACCGTGTCGAGAATGCCGGCCATTTGGACAACCCCCTGGCTTGTGTCGGGAAAATTGATTGCATCCGCCGGTGTATCGGCGGCTATTCGCGCAGCTTGACCCCGAACGGAAAAAGCCGGGGCCAGAGATTGATATCACTTTACCATCATGCTTTACTGCCGCCACGCCCCCACTGCAAGGCACCCCGCAACGAAGCATTCGCCCCTATCTTCATCAGGGAAACCCCTACCCGCAATCGGGTGCAACCTGATGTTCGCAATATCCTTTAGCCATTAATGTGACGCCATTCTCAATGCATGAATGGAGTCAGGCTTTTGCTCGCAATCGTCCAGGTATGGCCCACCCCTGCTCTAGCCCTGCGCGCTGGAGTGACATGATGGATATCGCACCACTGCCCAGCAGCGTCCTGCAGGGTTTCCTGCTGGATGCGCAGACCCTGCTGAGCAAGGCACAGGAATGCCTGCAGCACCTCGAACTGATCGGCAACGACCCCGACGCCTGCCACTGCCTTGACGAAAGCCTTGACCTGCTGGCACTGCGCGCCGACACCCTTGGCCTGCTTGAAGTGGCGCACTACTCCCGCACCCTGCAACAGCTGCTCGCCCCTGCCTGCAGGCAGCGACACTTGCAGGGCAAGACATTGCCGGCACTGGCAGCCTGCCTGACCCTGCTGGCGTGGCAATTGGAGCTGGTCGACCCGCTCACCGGCCGCCTGAGCCTGGACAGCGAAGAACAACATCTGCTGCTGAACGAACTGGCCAGCGCACTTGGGCAACCGTGCGCGCCCGGCCTGGGCACCGACGCCAACTGCACGCCGGCACATGCCGGGCAGGCAAGTACCGGCCTGCAATGTTAAAACCGCCACGACCGGCAACTAACAGGCTGCTCTTGCGTTGCAACTAAGCAAGACGATCGTCCAACTTGCAAAGTTGCACAAGTTGCTTAAAACCTGCACATCAGGGTTTGCCTTAGTTGCACTTACCCCCTCGCTGCCGCGCAGCGGCCGTGGCACTGTGCCAGCCTGCGGACTGCACGGATACTCCGCGAGAGTCAGTAAATTCTGAGGTTTCAAGCAGTTGCACCCCCGCGACCAAAGCAAACCGAAGTGTTAACATGCGTGCACTCGAACGCGTGCTCCGCCGTTACCGGGCTTTTGCATTCGTGCCCGATGCTTACTTGAAAACGGGACGCCAAACCTCTGGCCAAACCTGTGTAACGCCTCCAACAGCAATAATTTATTGGCCTCCCTCCCTATGTTCCCAGGCTTGACGTTTTTCCAGCGCTGCCGCTCTAGCATCGCCCTGCTGCGTTGGGCAACCGCGTTGTTGTGCCTGGCCTCACTGGCGGCCAACCTGCTTTTCTACTGGCGAGCGCAACCATTGCCCGGCAGCCTGCTGCTGCTGCAAGTACTGGCAATGCTCGGCGTTGCCTGGCAGTTGCGCCACGGCGCGCACTCGATCAGCCTGCGCCCGGCGGAACTTGCCGACCGGATGCTCAAAGTGCAGGAAAGCGAGCGCCAGCACCTGAGCCGAGAACTGCACGACGATATCGGCCAGTTATTGACCGCTGCCAAGCTGCAGCTCGACTGGCTGCAACGCCGGGTCCCCGAGCAGTTGCAGGCCCAGTGCACGACCCTGCGCAGCACCCTGGACCACACCTTGAGCAACGTTCGCGACCTGTCCGCCATCCTCAACCCGCGGCAACTGGCCAGCCTGGGCCTTGAGGCCAGCCTGCGCGCGCACCTGCAGAGCACCTTGCAGAGCAGCGACCTGCACTGGAGCCTGGACTGCCACCAGCGCCTGGGCGGCATCAGCGAAGAAGTATCCATGGCGGCTTTCCGCATCACCCAGGAAGCGGTCACCAACGTGCTGCGCCATGCCAACGCCCGCAACCTGCTGATTCGCCTGCAACGCACGCCGCCAGGCCTTGCCCTGTCGATTCAGGACGATGGCTGTGGCTTCGTGCCCGCCCAAGCCCCGGCCGAGGCTGGCCAACGCGGCATGGCTGGCATGCAGGAGCGGGCCACCGCCCTGCAAGGCAGCTTGACCGTCAACAGCCAACCCGGCCAAGGCTGCCAGATCGAAGCCCTGTTCCCGTGGCCGCCACGCAGCCAGGAACGTGCCAGGACCTCCCCCCATCATGACGTGTAGATTGCTGCTGGTAGACGACCATTCGCTGATTCGCGCCGGCGTGCGCGCGCTGGTATCGGACCTGCCCGACTACCTGGTGGTCGGCGAAGTCGAGGATGGCGGCCAGTTGCTGGAGCAGGTCCAGCGCCTGGCGCCGGACATTGTCCTGCTGGACATATCCATGCGCTCGACCAGCGGCCTGGACGCGCTTGCGCAGCTACGCGCAAACGGTTGCGCTTGCAAGGTGCTGATGCTGTCCATGCACACCGACCCCGACCTGATCATGCGCGCCCTGGAAAGCGGCGCCCATGGCTACCTGCTCAAGGACACCAGCGCCACCGAGCTGGAACAGGCCCTCACCGCACTGCGCAACAACGAGCGTTACCTGAGCCCCGCCATCGCCCATACCGTGATCAACCAGGCGCTGCTGCGCGCGCAGAGCGGCAAGCCACCCAGCGAAGAGCGCCACAACCTGACCGCTCGCCAGCTGGAGATCCTGCGCCTGATCGTACGTGGCAAATCAACCCGTGAAATCGCCAATGGCCTGGGGTTGTCGATCAAGACCGTGGAAACCCACCGTTCGCAAATCATGAAACGCCTGCAGATCTACGACGTGGCGGGCCTGGTGCTGTTCGCCGTGCGCGAAAAGATCATCAGCCTGGACGACTGAGCAACGGCGAATCCGCCGGCAGGTGCACGCACAGCGCCCGGGGCACGACCTCGAAGCGCAGGCTGTCGGCCTGCAGCGGCTCGCCGTCGAGGTTGATGTCCAGGCCTTGTGCGCTCTTGATCTCCACCCACGGCAGCCGCGCCCGCACGAACAGCTCCTCCCCCGCCAGCAGCCCACGCAAAGCCCCCACCATTTCCTGCGGCGCCGGCAGGATACCGATGTCCAGCAGGCCATCGTCAGCCTTGGCGTCCGGACAGAGCACGTGCCCGCCACCGGCCTGGCGCCCATTGCCGATGCCCAGCGCCAGCAGCTCGCCCTGCCACTCGAAACCCGGCCCGTGCAACGTGACCGAGGCAGCCTGCAACTCACTGAAGCGCGACAGGCCGGTAAACAGGTATGCCGCCGCCCCCAGCACTTTCTTGAGGTCTTCCGAGGTGCTGGCCGTGACCTGGCTGCCAAAGCCGCCGGTCGCCATGTTGAGGAACAGCTGGTCGCCCACCTGCCCCAGGTCGATCGGCTGCGCCGGCGTGTCCAGCAGCGCAAGTGCCGCCGCCGGCTCCAACGGCACCCCGGCGGCCCTGGCGAAGTCATTGGCCGTCCCAAGGGGTAGCAACGCCAGGCTTGGCCGAGTGTTGGCGGCCCCCTGCGCCACAGCCTCGGCCACGTCACGCAAGGTGCCATCACCACCACCAGCCACCACCAGCGGATAGCCTGCGGCCTGTGCCTCCTCGACCAGGCGCCGGGCGTCGCCAGCCTCCCAGGTGAGGCGCACATCCAACTGCCAGCCGCGCTCACGCAGTTGCCCCACGGCCTCGCGCACCTCGTCGTTGGTCGCCTGCTTGCCATGCAGGATCAGCAGTGCCTTGCGCTCGTTCATCGTTGTTCTCCATGGAAAAGTCCTACCGCAATCTCGACCACCATCAACCCGAGATTGCTCCCTGAACTAAGCGATTAAAGCCGACTTCACACAATTGACATTGAAAGCCCAAGGCTACAGGTGCATCATTCGACAAATATTTGGCCTTCAAGGACGATGCCGCTCACGAAAGTCATTTTATTGACTTTTTGCCGCCAGATGCCTGACAGGTCGTGATTTCCGTTCGTTGCGCTGCCCCCAGCGCCCTGAGTAGAGGCTATGACTATGAGCGTTCTGATCCCCTGTATCATCGCTGGCGGTGCTGGCACCCGATTGTGGCCGGTTTCCCGTGAAGCCATGCCCAAGCCCTTCATGCGCCTGGCCGATGGCATCAGCCTGCTGCAGAAAACCTTCCTGCGCGCCAGCACGCTGCCAGGGGTTGAACGCGTACTCACGGTGACCAACCGCGAAGTGGTGTTCCGCACTCAGGACGAATACCGGCAAGTGGACAGCCAGCGGGTTGCGCTCGATTTCATTCTCGAACCGTTCGGCCGCAATACCGCCCCCGCCATCGCCGCTGCGGCACTGCACTGTGCCCGCGTGCATGGCGAAGACAGCGTGCTGCTGGTGCTCCCCGCCGACCACCTGATCGAGGACCAGGCCGCCTTCGCAGCGGCCGTGGAACAGGCCGGCCAGCTGGCCGGCCAAGGCTGGTTGACCACCTTCGGGCTACAGCCGACCCGCGCCGAGACCGGCTTTGGCTACATCGAGCAAGGCCAGCCACTCGGTGACGGCGCGTACCAGGTCGAGCGCTTTGTCGAGAAGCCCGACGCCACGACTGCCCAGGCCTACCTGCAAGGCGGCCGCCACCTGTGGAACGCCGGCATGTTCTGCCTGCGTGTCGACACCCTGCTGCACGAGATGCAGCTGCACGCGCCGGACATTCTGCAAAGCGTCACCCACTGCCTGGCCCAGAGCGAGGCCAAGCAAGGCCCGGCCGGCCTGCACGTGGAGCTCGATGCGCAAAGCTTCGAGCAGGTAGCCGATATTTCCATCGACTACGCGCTGATGGAGCCCTCCACCCAGGTCGCGGTGCTGCCCTGTGACCTGGGCTGGAGTGATATCGGCTGCTGGGAGGCCGTACGCGAACTGCGCCCCGCCGACGCGCTGGGCAACCACTGCAATGGCGAAACCGTGCTGCACGACGTGAGCAACTGCTACATCGACTCGCCACGCCGGCTGGTCGGCGCCGTGGGCCTGGACAACCTGATCGTCATCGACACCCCCGACGCCCTGCTGATCGCCGATGCGGCCCGCAGCCAGGAGGTCAAGCTGATCGCCCAGCAGCTCAAGCGCCAGGGCCACGACGCCTACCGCCTGCACCGCAGCGTGAACCGCCCGTGGGGGCTGTACACCGTGCTCGAGGAAGGCGCGCGGTTCAAGATCAAACGCATCATGGTCCGCCCTGGCGAATCGCTGTCGCTGCAGATGCACCACCACCGCAGCGAGCACTGGATCGTGGTCAGCGGCATGGCCTGCGTGACCAATGGTGAAGAGGAGTTCCTGCTCGACACCAACGAGTCGACCTTCATCAAGCCCGGCCGTACGCATCGCCTGACCAACCCCGGCGTCATCGACCTGGTGATGATCGAAGTGCAGAGCGGCGAGTACCTGGGCGAGGACGACATCGTACGCTTTACTGATATCTATGGACGCGCCCCGGCAGCCGCCATCGGTTGACTGCCAGCGGGCGCGTCTTGGCTTCCAGGGCCGACACCCGGCCACGCAACGAGGAATCCGGCTCATGCGCATACTCTGGACCCTGCCCTACCTGCCCTGGCCCACCACCAGCGGCAGCAAGACCCGGCAATATCATCTGCTGCGCCAACTGGCGCAGCGTGGTCACCGGATCACCTTGCTGGTGCAGTCCAGGGTGCCGCTGGGCGATGCGGCGCGCGAAGCCCTGGAGCCCTTGCTCGAACGCCTGATCGTGCTGCCCCGCCGGCCCTTGCACAGCCCGCTGAACCTGCTGGCCTCACCGATCATCGACTACCCCATGCGGGCGATCGTCAATGGCCTGGCACCCTGCCTGCGGCATCGCTTCGAGCAGTTGCTGGACGAACCCTGGGATGTCATCCAGATCGAGCACAGCTACAGCTTCCAGCCCTTCGAAAAAGCCCTGCAGGCCCGTGGCCTGCCCTTCATGCTCAGCGAACATACCCTTGAATCGGTGATGGGCGGCGCCTGCCATGACCGCCTGCCACTGTGGCTGCGCCCCTTCAATGCCTTCGACCGCTGGCGCTATCGCCGCTGGGAGCAGCGCGTGCTGCGTCAACCCAGCGAAGTGGTGGCGGTCAGCAACCACGATGCCGAGCTGATCGAGCAGATCAGCGGGCGAGCGGTCAACGTGGTGGTCAACGGCGTCGACTGCGACTACTTCGAAGCTGTGCGGCCGTGCCCCCACAGCCAGCGCCTGCTGTTCGTCGGCAACTTCGAGTACGGGGCCAACCTCGAGGCCATCGAGTGGGCCCTGGAAGAAATCCTGCCACAGGTGTGGATGAGCAACCCGGCGGTACGCCTGGCCATTGCCGGGCATGCGCTGCCGGCCAGTTGGAAACTGCATTGGAACGACCCGCGCATCGAGTGGGTCGGCTACCGCCCAGACCTGCGCGAGGTGCAACGGCGCTCGGCACTGTTCTTCGCACCGCTGCGCTATGCCGGTGGCTCCAAGGTGAAAATCCTCGAAGCGATGGCCGCGGGCCTGCCGGTGATCAGCACCGGCAAGGGCGTTTCGGGCCTGGCGGCCAACAATGGCGAACACTATCTGGGCAGCGACGACAGCGGCCAGCTGGCCTTGTTGATCACCCAACTGCTCAACCAGCCCTGGCGCATGGCCCAACTGGGTGAAGCCGGCCGCCAGTTCGCCCGCAAGCGCCACGACTGGAGTGTCGCGGCGCAACAGCTGGAGAACGTGCACATGCGCTTGACCCAACTGGCCCCCGCAGGCGCATCGCCCAGCGGTGAGGTGCTAGCCGAGTAGCTCACTGAAGGGAATGAACGGCACCAGCTCGCCCTGACGCGGCATGCTGCCCTCGCGCACCTCCACCACCCCCTCGGCCCAGGCAGCGCTGCGCAGCACCCCGGAGCTCTGGTTCTTGTAGATGCGTACCTGGCCGTCTTCGATCCGCGCCCGCAGGTATTCCCGACGATTGCCCGGCTTGGGCCAGTCGAAACCCGCCGGTACGCTGAAGCGCAGCGGTGCGACAGCGGCCACGCCCTGACGACGCAGCAAGTACGGCCGGGCCAGCAGGCCGAAAGTGACCAGGGTCGATGCGGGGTTGCCCGGCAGGCCGATCACTGGAACGCCCTGATAGTGACCGAAGGTCAGGGGCTTGCCCGGCTTGATCGCCAGCTTCCACAACGCCAGCTCACCGGCTTCGCGCAGGGCCAGGCCAAGGTAGTCGGCCTCACCCACCGACACGCCGCCGGTGGACAGGATCAGGTCGACATCGCCCAGCCCGGCCAGGCATTGGCGGGTGCGCTCAAGATCGTCGGCCAGAATGCCGGCATCCACCACCTCACAACCCAGGCGCTGCAACCAGCTGACCAGCAGGCGCCGGTTGCTGTTGTAGATCTGCCCCGGGCCAAGCGGCAAGCCGGGCTCGACCAGTTCGTCGCCGGTGGACAGCACCGCCACCCTGGGCCGGCGCACCACGTCAAGGCGAGCAAAACCCAGGGTCGCCGCCAGACCCAGCTGGATCGGCCCCAGGCGTGTACCGGCGCTCATCACCTGCTCGCCGGCACGGGTCTCCTGGCCTTTGGGGCGCACGTTCTGCTCGACGGCCAGCGGCTCAAGGAAGCGTACCCGGCCATCCTCCAGCACTTCGGCGTTTTCCTGCATCTCGACGCAATCGGCCCCTTCCGGCAAGGGCGCACCGGTGAAGATACGCGCACAGGTGCCTGGCTGCAGGGGCTGCGGCGCGTGGCCGGCAAAGATGCGCTGGCTCACCGGCAGAGCCTCGCCCTGCCAATCAGCCAGGCGCAGCGCATAGCCATCCATGGCACTGTTGGGCCAGGGCGGCAGGTCGAGCCCGGCTACAAGCTCACGCGCCAGCACGCGGCCTTCGGCATCGGCCAGCGCCACCTCTTCGGTGTCACCGATCGGCGCGGCCTCGGCCAGCGCCAGCAGGCGCTCGAGGGCTTCTTCCACCGGCATCAACGGCCGGGCGGTCGCAGCCTCAACCACGGCTGTCACAGGCCGCCGCCTGCTTCAGGTGAGGGACGAAGTTGCAGGGGCGATGGCGGGCGTCGAGCTGTTCGGCAAGGATGCCATCCCAGCCGGTGCGCACGGCATTGGTCGAACCCGGCAGGCAGCACACCAGGGTGCCATTGGCCAGGCCCGCCAAGGCCCGGGACTGCACGGTCGAAGTGCCGATATCGGCCACCGAGATCTGCCGGAACAGCTCGCCGAAACCCTCGACCTGCTTGTCCAGCAGGCAGGCAACGGCTTCCGGGGTGCTGTCACGGCCGGTGAAACCGGTACCGCCAGTGATCAACACCACCTGCACCTGGTCATCGGCGATCCAGGTCGCGACCTGGGCGCGGATCTTGTACAGGTCATCCTTGAGCAGCACCCGGGCAGCGAGCTGATGGCCGGCCGCCGTGAGGCGATCGACGAACAGCTGGCCGGAGGTGTCGGTCTCGAAGGTACGGGTGTCGCTGACCGTCAGTACAGCGATGTTCAACGGCACGAAGGGGGTATCTGCCTTGGCTTTCATGGGGGTCCGTCGCAGGGAAACTGGGATGTGCGCTGTTATATCACAGGCCGGCCGAGCGCTGCCCCGCCGTTGCTCCCGGTCAATGCCCCGGCCTGAGCGCTATGCTGCACTGGACAAGGAACTTGCGTAGGCGCCCTGCGTCATAACGTCATCAAGCACACTCGAACCAGGAGAAACACGATGATCCAACGGACCCTTCCCGCTTTCCTGCTCGCCCTGGGCCTGGGCGCCCTCGCCGGCTGCGCCTCGCCAGCCGTCATCACCCTGAACGACGGTCGTGAGATCCAGGCGGTGGATACCCCGAGCTATGACGAAGACTCCGGCTTCTACGAATTCGAACAACTTGACGGCAAGCGCACGCGCATCAACAAAGACCAGATCCGCACGGTCAAAGAGCTGTGATCCAGCCACTGCTTTTCGGCGCAACTCCTTTTTGCAACAAGGGGTTGCGTTGAAAAAAACGATGCAGTAGCATTTTGGCCATCGGAGTGTAGCGCAGCCAGGTAGCGCGTCTCGTTCGGGACGAGAAGGCCGCAGGTTCGAATCCTGTCTCTCCGACCAAATCCCCGAAAAGCCCGCCAAGTGCGGGCTTTTTTGTGCCTGAATCGCATCGCGGGGCAAGCCCGCTCCCACGCTGCCGGAGATTTGCGGCAACGTGGGAGCGGGCTTGCCCCGCGATTGGCAATTACCGAGCCGACACCGCCGTATCCGGCATTACCGGCACATGCAGCAATTGCAGCCGTGCACTGCTCCATTCGCGGGTCTTGTTGGTCAGCGCCAGGTCGTTGTTCAGCTTCTGCCCGTAAGTTGGCACGATCGCTTTCAGCTTGGCCTGCCATTCAGGGCTCTTGATGCGGTCCTTGAAGGTCTTCTCCAGCACCGTCAGCATGATCGGCGCGGCGGTCGACGCGCCGGGCGAGGCGCCCAGCAGCGCGGCAATGCTGCCGTCCTCGGCGGCCACCACCTCGGTGCCGAACTGCAGGATACCGCCGTGCACAGGGTCCTTCTTGATCACCTGCACCCGCTGGCCGGCCTGCAGCAGCGTCCAGTCCTCGTTCCTGGCGTTGGGGAAATACTCGCGCAGGGCCGCCATGCGGTCGTCGAAGCTGAGCATCAGCTGGCCCATCAGGTAGGTGCTCAGGTCGATGTTGTCGATACCGGCATGCAGCATGGGGCTGACGTTGTGGCTAGTCAGCGAGGCGAACATGTCCAGCAGCGAGCCGTGTTTCAGGTACTTGGTGGAGAAGGTCGCGAACGGGCCGAACAGCAGGACCTGCTTGCCATCGATCATCCGGGTGTCGAGGTGCGGCACCGACATCGGTGGCGCACCGACCGACGCCTTGCCGTACAGCTTGGCCTGGTGCCGGGCGACGGTGTCGGGGTTGTCGGTCATCAGGAACTGGCCGCCCACCGGGAAGCCGGCATAGCCGTCGGCTTCCGGGATCCCGGATTTCTGCAGCAGCTTGAGCGCACCGCCGCCAGCGCCGATGAACACGAACTTGGCCTTGACGCTGGTCTGCGCGCCGCCGTTGGCCAGGTCGGCCACCACCACGTTCCAGCTGCCGTCTTCATTGCGCACGATGTCGCGCACTTCATGGCTCAGATGCAGCTGGACATTGGGGTTGCGGGTCATCGATGCGAACAGCTGGCGGGTGATCTCGCCGAAGTTCACGTCGGTGCCGATGGCCATGCGCGTGGCCGCGACTTTCTGCCCCGGGTCGCGCCCCTCCATTACCAGCGGAGCCCACTGGCGGATCTGCTCGCGGTCTTCGGAAATCTGCATGCCGCGGAACAGCGAGCTGTGCTGCAGCGCCGCCACGCGCTTGTGCAGGAAGGCGATGTTCTCCTCACCCCAGACGAAGCTCATGTGCGGCACATTGGTAATGAACGAAGGTGGATTGCTCAGCACGCCCTGCTCGACCTGATAGGCCCAGAACTGCTTGGACACCTCGAACTGCTCGTTGACGTTAACCGCCTTGCTGATGTCGATGCTGCCGTCCTTGCCTTCGCTGGTGTAGTTCAGCTCGCAGAAGGCCGAGTGGCCGGTACCGGCGTTATTCCAGGCGTTGGAGCTCTCCTCGGCGACCTGGTCCATGCGCTCGTAGACGTCGACCTTCCAGCCCGGCTCAAGCTCGGTGAGGTAGGTTCCCAGGCTGGCGCTCATGATGCCGCCGCCGATCAGCAGGACATCGACGGTCTTTTGTGGCTCCGCAGGCTTGGAGCAACCGATGACGCTCAGGCACAGGAGCGTCAGCAGGATTTTCTTCATTGGATCTATCCGGTTGTTATGTAAGCGCGGCCTCGATAGCGAAGAGCGTGCCAACCGGTTGCAAGCCAATGTTCATGGGGGCGACATCAGGTCGCATGGCGACAAACCGCCACGCACCCGGGGGAAGATCCCGCCGGGATGGCGGATTTCCCCCGCGATGGCAGCTTCAGGCGGTCAGGCGCGACGTGACCTCACCCAACTGCCCCGACAAGCCATGCAAACGCTGCCCGGCCTGCTCGGTATGCTGCACCGCCTGCTGGTTGGCCGTGGCGATACGGGTGATCTCGATCAGGTTGCGCGAGATATCTTCGGCAACGCTGGTCTGCTCCTCGGCCGCCGTGGCGATCTGCCGGTTCATGTCGCGGATCGCCTCCACCGCCAGGGTGATGCGCTGCAGCATCTGCCCGGCCTGCTGCACCTGTTCGGCGCCCTCTTCACTGCGCTGCTGGCCACTCTCGATGGCCTTGACCGCCTCTACCGCGCCCGACTGCACCGCTTCGATGATCTGGTGGATTTCGGCGATCGACGCCGCCGTGCGCTGGGCCAGGCTGCGCACCTCGTCCGCCACCACCGCAAAGCCACGCCCGGCTTCGCCAGCACGCGCCGCCTCGATGGCCGCGTTGAGTGCCAGCAGGTTGGTCTGCTCGGCAATGCCGCGGATCACCTCGAGCACCTTGCCGATGCGCGTGCTGTCGTTCTCCAGGTGGCGAATCACCGCAGCCGTGCCGGCGATCTCGCGGTTGACCAGGCCAATGATATCGATGGTCTGCTGCATCACCTGCTCGCCGGCCTGGGCACTGTGGTCGGCGTCGTCCGCTGCGCGGGCCGCCTCGGCGGCATGGCGCGCGACTTCCTGGGCGGTGGCGGACATCTCGTGCATGGCGGTGGCGACCTGGTCGGTGCGCTGGAACTGGTCATGGGTGCCGCTGGCCATGTCGCCGGCGATGTTGCGCAGCTGGCCGCTGGCGCTCTCCAGCTCTTCGGCATTGTCCTTGAGGCGGCCGACGGTGTCGGCGAGAAAATCGCGCAGGGTATTGGCGGCCCGCGCCAGGCGCCCCAGCTCGTCCTCGCGACGGCTATCGACCCGCGCGCCGAAGCGGCCCTGGCTGAGTTGGGCGACATAGTCGATCAACTGGCGAATCGGCTCGACCAGGCTGCGGTTGATCAGCCACAGGCTCAGCAGCCCGACCAGCACGGCCGAAGCCAGCATCACCAGCACGCCGAGCCATACGGTGCGCTCGGCGTCAGCATTGATTTCGGCCGCACGGCCACGGGCATCACCGCGCAACTGCTCGACCAGCGCGCTCATCTGGTCGCTGGTGGCGCGGTCCACACCCTTGACCGCCACATCGCCGGCCACCGGGTCACCGCCGGCGGCAAGGAAGGCCTGGCGGCCCTGCTCGTATGCCACACCCAACTGCCGGTGGCTGGCCTTGAGCTGTTCCAGGCGCGCCTTGAGCGCCGGATCACTGCTGTCGATCAACTGGCCAAGCAGGGTCTGAACCTGCTGCTCACGGGCCTGGAACTGCTGCCAGTACTTGTCCAGCTCGGCCGGCTGGCGGCCGCGCAGCAGCACGTTCTTCCACTCCTGCACCTGGATCTTGAACTGCAGGTTGGCTTCATCGATCAACTGCGAGGCCTGCAAGGGCCCGTCCACCAGCTGGGCATAGCCGCGCACGCTGGAAGACAGGAACTGGAAGCACACCAGGGCGATCAGCAACATCGCCGCCAGGCTGCCGCCGAGCAGGGTGAGAATTTGCACTCTGAGGGATTTACGCAACATCGTGGATCTCGGAACAAGGAGGTAAGGAAGCGGACACGACAGCGCCGCCGACTAAAGACATCCTTGTCCTCGTTCGCAGGCCAAAAAAAAGCTGCCATCAATCGATAGCAGCCAGGTCGAGCACATACGCAACAGCTGAGCCAGATACTCTCAGGCAATTGCTACAGAATTGTTACAAACTCGCGACAGCCTCATCCATTGTTGAACTGCAGCGCCGCCAGGCGAGCATACAGCGGGCTTTCTTCCACCAACTGGCGGTGCGTGCCCACCGCCACCAAACGCCCCTGGTCTATCACCGCAATGCGGTCGGCATGCTGCACCGTGGCCAGGCGGTGGGCGATGACCAGCGTAGTGCGCCCGGCCATCAGCTGCGGCAACGCTTGCTGGATCAGGTGCTCGCTCTGCGCATCGAGGGCGCTGGTGGCCTCGTCCAGCAGCAGGATCGGCGCATCCACCAGCAGCGCCCGGGCAATCGCCAGGCGCTGGCGCTGGCCGCCGGACAGCCCAATGCCGCCCTCCCCCAACAGCGTCTGGTAACCCTGCGGCAACTGGGCGATGAATTCATGGGCATGGGCGCTGCGCGCCGCCGCCTCGACCTCGGCCTGGCTGGCCTCGGGGCGGCCATAACGGATGTTGGCCTCGACCGTGCCGCGGAACAACGCCGGTTGCTGGGCCACCAGGGCGAACTGACGGCGCAGCTCGGCCACCTCCAGGCCGGTGATCGGCTGGCCATCGAGCAGGATGCTGCCGCCCTGGGGGTCGTAGAAGCGCAGCAACAGGTCGAACAGGGTCGACTTGCCGGCGCCCGACGGCCCGACCAACGCCACCGTCTGGCCGGGCTGCACCTGCAGGCTCAGGCCATCGATGGCGGCCACCGCCGGGCGCGATGGGTAGGCGAAGCGCACTTCGCGCAGCTCGATCGCGCCACTGGCGCGCCCGCCTGCCAGGCTGACGGCCTGGCGCGGCGCCAGGATCGCACTCTGCGCCGCCAGCAGCTCGGCAATACGCTCGGCAGCACCCGCTGCCCGCTGCAGTTCGCCGATCACCTCGCTCAGGGTGCCGAAGGCACTGCCGACGATCAGGCTGTAGAACACGAAGGCCGCCAGCTCGCCGCCGGTGATACGCCCGTCGATCACATCCATGCCACCCACCCAGAGCATCACCCCCACCGCCCCCAGCACCAGCACGATCACCAGGGTGATCAGCCAGGCACGCTGGGCGATGCGCCGTCGCGCCACGCTGAACGCCGCTTCCACGGTCTCGGCGAACAGCATGCGGTCACGGGCTTCGTGGTTGTAGGCCTGCACGGTCTTGATCTGGCCGAGGCTCTCGGCGACGTAGCTGCCGACATCGGCGACCCGGTCCTGGCTTTGCCGCGACAGGCTGCGCACCCGCCGGCCGAACAGCAGGATCGGCGCCAGCACCAGCGGCAAGGCCAGCACCACGATGCTGGTGAGCTTGGGGTTGGTGACGAACAGCAGAATCACCCCACCCACTACCATCAGGGCATTGCGCAGGAACATCGACAGGGACGAGCCGATCACCGACTGCAGCAAGGTGGTGTCGGCGGTCAGCCGCGACTGGATCTCCGAGCTGCGGTTGTCCTCGAAAAACCCTGGGTGCAGCCCCAGCAGATGATCGAACACCGCCCGACGGATGTCGGCGACGCAGCGTTCACCGATCCACGACACCAGGTAGAAGCGGGCGAAAGTCCCCACGGCCAGGGCCAGCACCAACAGCAGGAACAGGCCGATGGTCTGGTTGAGCTGGTGCATCGAACCCGTCATGAAACCCTGGTCCACCAGCAGGCGAATGCCCTGCCCCATGGACAGGGTGATGCCAGCAGTGACCACCAGCGCGAGCAGGGCCAGCAGGGCCTGGCGGCGGTAAGGGCGCAGGAACTGCCAGCCCAGGTGCAGGGCGCGACGTTGGCGGGAAGAGATCGGTTCAGGCATGGCGGGCAGGTTCGGCAGGAAGATGGGCCAAGCCTACCACTGGTCCACCTGGCAGGAACTGCTCCACCCGCAGGGGCATCACATCAGAGGTATCGGGCGGCGTGGGGCGAAGAAGCCTTATGCCCCACCTATGACCTTTCGTTCTAAGGTGCCGCTGGAGCTTTGCCACGCTTTCTGTTGGACTGGGCCTGTCATGCCCCGCCCGTTGTCACAGGCCAGTCATGGCAAAGCGGTACGTTTGAGCTTGAACCTGAAGAGGAGACAGGACATGAGCTTGCAGCACGGCAACGAGACGCCCAAGGCCCCGAAACACCCGCAACCTCAAGTTTGCGGTTCGATCATCGATGGCCAGGGCCGCGAGATCCCGATCACCGAGCAGATGATCCAGAAAGCCTGCAAGGACCTGGAAGAAAGCCGGGTCAAGAAAGTCGGCAAAGACTAAAACAAGAATTCCTTCGAACCCGGCGCCTGCGCCGGGTTTTTATTTGCAGGTCAGGCTGTCAAACCAGCACCGCGCCCAACGCACTCACCACCTGCGCCAGCTGCGGCGCCTCGCCGCGCAGACGCACCGCCAACCCCTCGATCTCGCGCCGCACCGGATACTGCTTGCGCAGCAGGTCGAAGGCCGCACGCTGCTCGGCCGGGTCGTCGCTCAGGCTGCGACGGAAATCGGCATCGTCACGGCGCGGGTCGTACACCGCCCGGCACAGGGTGGCCAGCGCCCAGGCCGGCTCGGCGCCCGCATCCAGCTCGATCTGCGCCAGCGCAGGGGCTGGCAGCAGGTCCGCCAGCCGCACCTGCTCGGCTTCACCCTGCACGCGGCAGAACGCCTGGTAGATCTGCGCCGTGCCGCGCTGCTTGCCGTCCAGGCTGTAGCCGGCGATATGCGGGGTGGCCAGGGTGCACAGGTCGGCCAGTTGCAGGTCCACCTGCGGCTCGCCTTCCCACACGTCGAGCACCGCGTGCAGGTCTTCGCGATCCAGCAGCAGCTCACGCAGCGCAGCATTGTCCACCACCGGGCCACGGCTGGCATTGATCAGCCAGGCGCCGGGGCGCAGCCGCGCCAGGTGCGCTTCATCGAGCAGGTGCCAGGTCGGGTGTTCGCCACCGCGCTGCAGCGGCGTGTGCAGGCTGATCACGTCGCACTGCTCGACGATGGTCGCAAGGTCGACGAAGTCGCCCCCCTCGCTGGCCTGGCGCAGCGGGTCGCACACCAGCACCTTCCAGCCCAGGCCATGCAGCACGCGCACCAGACGCCCGCCGACTTCGCCGGCACCGACCACGCCATAGACCCGCTTGCCCAGCTCGACACCCTCGAGTTCGGCCAGGGTCAGCAGGCTGCCCAGCACATAATCGACCACGCCACGGGCGTTGCAACCTGGGGCGCTGCTCCAGTGGATGCCCGCTTGCGCGAAGTAATCGAGGGCGAGGTGATCGGTACCGATGGTGCAGGTGCCCACGAAGCGCACCTTGCTGCCTTCGAGCAGTTGCCGGTCGACGCGGGTCACCGAGCGCACCAGCAGCACGTCGGCGTCCTTCACGCAGGCGGCATCGATGGCCCGGCCGGGGTAGCGGCGGATCTCGCCGAAACCGGCAAAGAAGGCATCGAGCAGCGGGATGTTTTCGTCGGCAACTATCAGCATGGCGCTCTCCTGTCAGGGGAGCGCAGTGTAGCCTGATCGCGCCGGCCTCAGTCGGCCTTCTTGCGGATCCAGTACAGGTAGGTGCCGGCCTCTTCCTGCTGGCCTACCAGTTCGTGGCCGAGGAAGTTGCAGAACTTGGGGATGTCGCGGCGGGTCGAGGGGTCGGTGGCGATCACCTTGAGCAGGCCGCCGGCGGCCAGGTTGCGCACGTGCTGATGCAACATCATCACTGGCTCCGGGCAGTTCAGGCCGGTGGCGTCGAGGATGGCGTCGGGGGTGAAATCGGTCATGAAAGGCTCCGCGAAATGATCGTCATTGTGGCGCATCCGTCGAGGTGCTCCAAGGGGCTGCTGTGCAGCCCAATCGCCGGCAAGCCGGCTCCCACATGGCCCGTGCAACCCTTTACCCGTGGGAGCCGGCTTGCCGGCGATTGGCTTCAACGCGGTTTCAGGTCCAGCCGGCGCAGGTGGCAGGTCACTTCCTCGCGGTCGTGGTACAGCTGCTTGCAGGCGATCGACACCTTGACCTTGCGCGTCTTGAAGCCTTCCTCGATGCGGTCGAGCAACTTGCGCACCTCGGCGTGACGCTGCTTCATCGGCAGCTTGAGGTTGACCACCGCCTCGCGGCACAGCCCCTCGCCCAGCCAGGTCTCGATCAGCGACGCGGTGCGTGCCGGCTTCTCGACGATGTCGCAGACCATCCAGTCCACGGTCTGTTTCGGCTTCCAGGTAAAACCGTCGGCCATCAGGTGCGTGACCAGCCCGGTGTCCATCAGGCTCTCGGCCATCGGCCCGTTGTCGATGGCGGTGACCAGCATGCCGCGCTTGACCAACTGGTAGGTCCAGCCACCAGGCGCAGCGCCCAGGTCGACACCGGTCATGTCGTCGTTCAGGCGCTGGTCCCACTGCTCGCGCGGGATGAACTGGTGCCAGGCTTCTTCCAGCTTGAGGGTCGAACGGCTGGGCGCTTCCCGTGGGAACTTCAGGCGCGGGATGCCCATTGGCCACAGTGCCTGGTTACCTGCTTCGGCCTGGCCCAGGAATACCCGTCGGCCACTGATGAAGGTCAACAGCAGGCGCGGACGCTGCGCGTCGTCGACCAGCCGCCCAGCCTTCTCCAGTGCCTTGCGCAGCGGCACTTCGAACTTGCGGCAGAAGGTCGACAGCTCCTTGCCGTCGTTGGTGTCGAGCACCTCCAGCCACAGGCTGCCGAACACCGGCAACTCGGCCAGGTGCTCGAGCAGCACGCTGATGCGGTCGGTCTCGGGCAACTCGATGTAGCTGCCGCGCGCCCATTGGCGCGGGAAGATCAGCTGGTCGAAACGCATTTCACGCATCAGCCGCGCGGCACCGTCGGGCTCGCTGCAGACGAATTCGGCGCAGGCGCTGCTTGGCTTGCCTTTGGCATAGCCGGCCACGCCCAGGTGGGCGGCGTGTTCGCTGATTTCGGCGCAGACCTCGCCCTCGAAGCCGGGCCGGCAATGCATGAACAGGGTATTCATCTCTAACTCCACATCACTGGCGCAGGCGGCGCCAGCCTTGACCCGACGCAACACAAGGTGCGGCCGGGCGGCGAATGATAAAGGAAGATCGGAACCCGCGACACGCCCCACCGGTCCAGAAAAGGGTCAGGCCCGGCAAACGGGGCTAACCTGACTGTTCAGCCAGGTCCGTGCCGTGCGGACCGATCCACAGCGGTGACACTGGCGATCCTTTGGCAGTCGCCGGGCACCGGAGCACAAGGAGTTGTCAATGCCCTCGCTCGATAGCCTGAAAACCCTCAAGTCACTGAAGGTGGCCGACCGCACCTACCACTATTTCAGCCTCGCCGAAGCCGCCCGCCAGCTGGGCGACCTGCAACGCCTGCCGATGTCGCTGAAAGTGCTGCTGGAGAACCTGCTGCGCTGGGAGGACGGCAAGACCGTCAGCGGCGACGATCTGCATGCCTTGGCCGACTGGCTCAAGGATCGCCGCTCGGACCGCGAGATCCAGTACCGCCCGGCGCGGGTGCTGATGCAGGACTTCACCGGCGTACCGGCCGTGGTCGACCTGGCGGCCATGCGCGCTGCCATGGACAAGGCCGGTGGCGACCCGCAGCGCATCAACCCGCTGTCGCCGGTGGACCTGGTGATCGACCACTCGGTGATGGTCGACCGCTACGCCAGCCCCGACGCCTTCGGCCAGAACGTCGACATCGAGATGCAGCGCAATGGCGAGCGCTACGCGTTCCTGCGCTGGGGCCAGAACGCCTTCGCCAACTTCCGCGTGGTGCCGCCGGGCACCGGCATCTGCCACCAGGTCAACCTGGAATACCTCGGGCGCACGGTCTGGACCCGCGACGAGGACGGGCGCACCTACGCCTTCCCCGACACCCTGGTCGGCACCGATTCGCACACCACCATGATCAACGGCCTGGGCGTGCTCGGCTGGGGCGTGGGCGGCATCGAGGCCGAGGCGGCCATGCTCGGCCAGCCAGTGTCGATGCTGATCCCCGAGGTGATCGGCTTCAAGCTCACCGGCAAACTGCGCGAGGGCATCACCGCCACCGACCTGGTGCTGACCGTGACGCAGATGCTGCGCAAGAAAGGTGTGGTGGGCAAATTCGTCGAGTTCTACGGCGACGGCCTGGCCGACCTGCCGCTGGCCGACCGCGCCACCATCGCCAACATGGCCCCGGAATACGGCGCCACCTGCGGCTTCTTCCCGGTCGACCAGGTGACCCTCGACTACCTGCGTCTGTCGGGCCGCCCGGAGCAGGCGGTGCAACTGGTCGAGGCCTATTGCAAGGCCCAGGGCCTGTGGCGCCTGCCCGGCCAGGAACCGCTGTTCAGCGACAGCCTGGCGCTGGACATGCATGAGGTCGAAGCCAGCCTGGCCGGCCCCAAGCGCCCGCAGGACCGGGTAGCCCTGGGCCAGGTTCGTCAGGCCTTCGACCAGTTCATCGAGCTGCAGCCCAAGCCACTGGCCAAGGATGTCGGGCGCCTGGAAAGCGAAGGCGGTGGCGGCGTGGCCGTGGGCAATGCCGACCAGGCCGGCGAGATCGACTACAGCCATGCCGGCCAGACCCACACCCTGCGTGACGGCGCGGTGGTGATCGCCGCCATCACCTCGTGCACCAACACCTCCAACCCGAGCGTGATGATGGCTGCCGGGCTGGTGGCGAAAAAAGCCGTGGAAAAGGGCCTGCAACGCAAGCCCTGGGTCAAGAGTTCGCTGGCCCCCGGCTCCAAGGTGGTCACCGACTACTACGAGGCAGCCGGCCTGACCCCTTACCTGGACCAGCTGGGTTTCGACCTGGTGGGCTATGGCTGCACCACCTGCATCGGCAACTCCGGGCCGCTTGACGAAGCCATCGAACAGGCCATCGGCAAGGCCGACCTGACGGTCGCCTCGGTGCTGTCGGGCAACCGCAACTTCGAGGGCCGGGTGCATCCGCTGGTGAAAACCAACTGGCTGGCCTCGCCACCGCTGGTGGTGGCCTACGCCCTGGCCGGCAGCGTGCGCGTGGACCTGAGCCAGGATGCCCTGGGCACGGGCAAGGATGGCCAACCGGTCTATTTGCGCGATATCTGGCCCAGCCAGCAGGAGATTGCCGCAGCGGTCAGCAAGGTCGACACGGGCATGTTCCACAAGGAATACGCCGAAGTGTTCGCCGGTGACGCCCAGTGGCAGGCCATCGAGATACCACAGGCGGCCACCTATGTCTGGCAGGACGATTCCACCTACATCCAGCACCCGCCGTTCTTCGATGACATTGGCGGCCCGCTGCCGCAGATCACCGACGTGCAAGGGGCTCGCATACTCGCTCTGCTCGGCGACTCGGTGACCACCGACCATATTTCGCCGGCCGGCAACATCAAGGCCGACAGCCCCGCCGGGCGCTACCTGCGCGACAAGGGCGTGGAGCCGCGCGACTTCAACTCCTACGGCTCGCGCCGCGGCAACCACGAAGTGATGATGCGCGGCACGTTCGCCAATATCCGCATCCGCAACGAGATGCTCGGCGGCGAGGAAGGCGGCAACACACTGCATGTGCCGAGCGGCGAAAAGCTGTCGATCTATGACGCCGCCATGCGCTACCAGCAGGAAGGTACGCCACTGGTGGTGATCGCCGGGCAGGAATACGGCACCGGCTCCAGCCGCGACTGGGCGGCCAAGGGCACCAACCTGCTGGGGGTCAAGGCCGTGCTGGCGGAAAGCTTCGAGCGCATCCACCGCTCCAACCTGGTGGGCATGGGCGTGTTGCCTCTGCAGTTCAAGGCCGGTGACGACCGTAAACGCCTGGGGCTGACCGGCAAGGAGCGCATCGATGTGCTTGGGCTTGGCGGTGCGCAGATCCGCCCGGGGATGAGCCTGCCATTGCGTATTACCCATGAGGACGGGCAACAGCAGCAGATCGAGGTGCTGTGCCGGATCGACACGCTCAATGAGGTGGAATACTTCAAGGCGGGGGGCATCCTGCACTATGTGCTGCGGCAACTGATTGCAGGGTGATCATGGCCAGGGGCCATTTATTGGCCCCTGATCAGGTGTCCTGAAGGGCGCGAGCTCAGTCGAAGCAATTCCGCACTCGCTGCCACAAGGATTTAGCATGTCGTTGCCCCACTGGATCGCGCTGGGCCTGCTGGCCCTCGGCTACTGCTTTGCACTGGCCCACGGCAGCCTCGGCCTGGCTGCCCTGCCCAGCCTGCTCGCCCTGCTGTGCACCGCCCTGCTGGTACGGCGCAGGGTGCGCTGGCAACAGACCCTCGGCCACCTGCTGTTCATCGGCATGGCTGCCGCACTGGCCCTGCATTGGCTGCCGGGCTTCAGTAGCGCCAAAGTCATCGACAAGGCTGTGTTCAGCCAAGGCGCGCTGCCGTTCTCGATGTACCTGAACCTGGACAAGCCGCTGATCGGCCTGTGGTTGCTGCTGGCCTGCCCGTGGCTGGTGGTGTTGCGCGGGCGGGGGCTGGCGCTGAGCCTGTTCGCCATCCTGCCGCTGACCCTGCTCGCCTGCCTGGGCGGCGCCTGGGCCCTGGGGCTGGTGACCTGGGCGCCGAAATGGCCGGAACAAGCCTGGCTGTGGCTGTTGAACAACCTGCTGCTGGTCAGCCTGACCGAAGAACTGCTGTTTCGCGGTTATATCCAGGGCGGCCTGCAACGTCTGTTCAGGCATGACGGCCTGGCGTTGCTGGCAGCAGCGCTGCTGTTCGGCCTGGCTCACCTGGGGGGCGGCTGGCAGTGGTTCTACCTGGCGACGTTGGCAGGGGTGGGTTACGGCCTGGCGTACCGCCATGGCGGGCTGGCCGCAGCGGTGGCCTGCCATGCCTGCGTAAACCTGGCGCACTTCGCGGGCTTCAGTTACCCGATGCTGGCACTCGGCTGAGCAATCGGTCATGATCCGACCTGATCGTCATAAACCATAAATAAAGCTGCAATATTGACGGCAACGTACGCGAACGCGTGGGCTTACACCACAATCGCAGTGGTCATCCGTTGCGCCAGATCAATGCAGGTTAAATATTCATTCAATAAAACCAGCGGCTTGCCGATACCTGTCGAAAGCCTTGCGGATTGAACAGCCAATGCGTAACAACCAGCCGATTACCCAGAGAGAACGGACTTTCCCTGCCCAACAGCGGTTGATCTCCACGACCAATGCCAAAGGCGTGATCACCTACTGCAACGATGCCTTCGTCGAGATCAGCGGTTTCTCTCGCGAGGAACTCATGGGCGCAGCGCACAACCTGGTGCGCCACCCCGACGTACCGCCTGCGGTGTTTGCCCACATGTGGCAGACCCTCAAGCAAGGCCTGCCATGGATGGGCATCGTCAAGAACCGCTGCAAGTCCGGCGACCACTATTGGGTCAACGCCTACGTCACCCCTGTTTTCGAGAAAAACCAGGTGGTTGGCTATGAGTCGGTGCGGGTCAAACCCACCGCCGAGCAGATCCGCCGCGCCGAAGGCCTGTACCAGCGCATCAACCAGGGCAAGTCGGCGATCCCGCGCCGCGACCAGTGGCTGCCGGTGCTGCAGGACTGGCTGCCGTTCATCCTGATCAGCCAGGTCGGCTTCCTGATCGGCAACTGGCTCGGCCACTCCTGGGGCTTCGCCCTGGCCGCCGGCCTGTCGGTCCCGCTGGGCCTGCTCGGCCTGAGCTGGCAGCAGCGCGGCCTCAAGCGCCTGCTGCGCCTGGCCGAACAGAGCACGTCCGACCCGCTGATCGCGCAGATGTACACCGACAGCCGCGGCGTCCAGGCGCGCCTGGAAATGGCCATGCTCAGCCAGGACGCACGGATGAAGACCTGCCTGACCCGCCTGCAGGACAGCGCCGAACAGCTCAGCGACCAGGCCCGCCAGTCCGACACCCTCGCCCACCAGAGCTCGTCGGGCCTGGAGCGCCAGCGCGTGGAAACCGAGCAGGTGGCCGCCGCCGTCAACCAGATGGCCGCCACTACCCAGGAAGTGGCCAACCACGTTCAGCGCACCGCCGATGCCACCCAGGAAGCCAACCGCCTGACCAGCCAGGGCCGCAACATTGCCGGCGAAACCCGTGACGCCATCGAGCGCCTGTCGGCTGCCGTGGGCGAGACTGGCCTGACCGTGACGCAACTGGCCAAGGACAGCGACGAGATCGGTGGCGTGGTCGATGTGATCAAGGGCATTGCCGACCAGACCAACCTGCTGGCGCTCAACGCCGCTATCGAGGCAGCCCGTGCCGGTGAGATGGGCCGCGGTTTCGCCGTGGTTGCCGACGAAGTTCGCCAGCTGGCCCAGCGCACCGCCGAGTCCACTGGGCAGATCCACGGCCTGATCGCCAAGCTGCAACAGACCGCCAACAACGCGGTGCAGACCATGGAGACCGGCCACCGCCAGGCCCAGGAAGGTGTCGAGCGGGTCATGGAAGCCGACCAGGCGCTGGTGGGCATCAGCGAAGCGGTCGCGAACATCACCGACATGGCCACCCAGATCGCCGCCGCCACCGAAGAGCAGACCGCGGTGGCCGAAGAGATCAGCCGCAACATCAGCACCATTGCCGACCTGGCCGACCAGACCGCCGGCCAGGCCCAGCGCTCGGCGCTGCTCAGCGAAGAGCTGACCAGCACCGCCGGCACGCAGTACTCGCTGGTGGAGCGCTTCAACCGCTAAAGCCTGAACGAACCATCGCGGGGAAAGGTGCCTTGGTGTGCCGATGTGAATTGTCCCTCGGTGTT
>NZ_JBOBDM010000036.1:0-60671 GCF_050586605.1 Pseudomonas sp. ES1
TACGGCGACAAGGCACGCCTGACCTGGGACCTGTTCGACCGCCTGACTCGCTTTGACGACAGCAAGCTCAGCGTGGTCTACAGCTACGACGCCCTGGGCCGCCGCCTGCATAAACACTCGAGTGCACGCTATCAGGACGATCCCCGTTCGGGCTGCGGCTGGAACCGGATGCAGCGGGCCAAACGCCAGCGCGAGCTGGGTTGTGGTATCACCCTCTATGGTTGAGAAGGCGACACTCTCGCCTGGGAAAGTTCGCCGCCGCAGGATGAAGGCGATACGATAATCCCCACTTAATCCCCCCCCTGTGCAATACCCGCTTCCCCACCCCAGGAGCCCCCCACCATGCACGTTCTGCTCTGCGAGGACGACGACCTGATCGCCAGCGGCATCTGCGCCGGGCTCACGGCCCAGGGCTTCACCGTCGATCGGGTGGGCAATGCGTCGCAGGCGCGGCAGATGCTGCAGGCCGCGCAGTTCGACGTGATGATCCTCGACCTGGGCCTGCCCGACGAGGACGGCCTGAAGCTGCTGCGCCGTCTGCGCCAGCAGGGCGAGGCGTTGCCGGTGCTGGTGCTGACCGCGCGGGACGCGGTCAGCGACCGGGTCGACGGGCTGCAGGCCGGCGCCGACGACTACCTGCTCAAGCCATTCGACCTGCGTGAACTGGCGGCGCGCCTGCACACCCTGGTGCGGCGGGTGGCGGGGCGGGCGGTGAACGTGATCGAGCATGGCCCGCTGTGCTATGACCCGAGCAGTTGCATGGCCACCCTGGCCGGGCAGCCGGTCGACCTGTCGCGGCGCGAGCAGGCACTGTTGCAGGCGCTGTTGCAGAACCCCGGGCGGGTGCTGTCCAGCGAACAGCTCAAGGACTGCGTCTATGGCTTCAGCGACGAGGTCGAGAGCAATGCGTTGAACGTGCATATCCACCACCTGCGGCGCAAATTGGGCAATGGCATCGTTGAGACGGTGCGCGGGCTGGGCTATCGGCTGGGGCCGGCGCAGGCGCCGGAGGGGGCTTCGTCATGAGCCTGCGGGTGCGGCTGTCGCTGATCCTTGGCAGCGTATTCATCGTCATCTGGGCGTTGGCGGCGGCGTGGATGCTGCGCGACCTGCGCCAGCAGATGATGTTCTCCCTCGACCAACGCCTGGTGGCCTCGGCACGCATGGTCGCCGGGCTCATCGACCAGTTGCCGCAGCCGCTGGCGGCCAAGGGCGAGGAGGCGCATTTTGCCGCCGACCAGCTGAGCGTGCCGGACGGTATGGCCTGCCAGGTCAGCTCGCTGCGCGGTGAGGTGCTGGCCAGCAACCACAAGCACGACGGGGCGATGGACGACCAGCGCAGCGGCTTCCGTGACCAGACCATCGAAGGCGCCTCCTGGCGCACATTCACCTACAACCACGGCGATGTACGGATCACCACGGCTGACCGCCACCAGGAGCGCGAGGCGCTGAACCAGTCGATACTGCTGGCCGCCTCGGCGCCGGTGCTGATGGCCTTGCTGGGTAGCCTGGGGCTGCTGTGGATCGGCCTGGGCAAAGGCCTGGAACCGCTCAACCGTATGCGCGACGCGTTGCGCAGGCGGCGCGCCGACAGTGTCGAGCCGTTGCAGGTGGCGGGCCTGCCCAGCGAACTGCAGCCGTTGCTCGACACCCAGAATCAGCTGTTCCTGCGCATTGCCCAGACCCTCGAGCGCGAGCGGCGCCTGACCGACGATGCCGCCCACGAACTGCGCAGCCCGCTGACCGCGATCAAGACCCACCTGCAGGTGGCCCGCATGACCGACGGCGCGGTACGCGAGCAGGCGCTGGAGCACGCCGAGCAGGGCACCGACCGCATGCACCGCACGCTGGAACAACTGCTGATGCTGGCCCGGGTCGAAGGCAGCCTGTCGTTCGACGACGGCGTGCAGTGCAGCGCCGAGCAAGTGGCCTTGCAGGCGGTTCAGGACGCGGGCGGTGGTGATAACCGGCGCATCTTGCTGCGCTTGCCGGAAGAAGCGGCCAAGGTCTACCTCGGCATGCCGGCGCCCTTGGCGGTGGCGGCGTTGCGTAACCTGCTGGACAACGCCCTGCGTCACGGTGGCGATGCGGCGGTGGAGCTGGAAGTGCAGGCGCGGGATGGGCAGGTGGGTTTCATGGTGCGCGACCATGGCCCGGGCATCGCCCAGGAAGACCTCGAACACCTCACCGAACGCTTCTGGCGCAACAGCCAGAGCGGCGGTTGCGGCCTGGGCCTGGCGATCGTCCAGGCCATTGCCCAGCGTTGCGCGGGCAGCCTGCGTTTCGACAGCCAGGCCGATGGGTTGCGGGTGTGGTTGAACGTGCCGGCGCGCTCGGTCAAGTGATCGGCGTTGGCTTCATCGCCGGCAAGCCGGCTCCCACAATGAACTTGCACGTCCGCCTGTGGCAGCGGTACTGCCTCAACAAATCCCGCAGCAAGCGCTAAATCCGTACCTCGCCCAAGCGTTTTCCAAGCGATAACAACCCGACACACATCCGGTTACAGGGGCGTGGCGGGCACATTCGCTTGCTTGCGAGGGTTTTTTCGATGTCGACCGCTTCCAGCCTTGCTCAGGTTCTGCCGGCCAACGCGCCGCAGGCCTTGTATGAATTCACGGACTCACCGCTGCTGCTGCGCCAGCAGCAGCAGGAGTCCAACGCGCGCAGCTACCCGCGGCGCATCCCGCTGGCGCTCAAGCGTGCCCGTGGCCTCTACGTCGAGGACGTCGAGGGCCGCCAGTTCATCGACTGCCTGGCCGGCGCCGGCACCCTGGCGCTGGGGCACAACCACCCGGTGGTGACCGAGGCGATCCAGCGGGTGCTGGCCGATGAGCTGCCGCTGCATACCCTGGACCTGACCACCCCGGTCAAGGACCGTTTCGTCCAGGACCTGTTCGGGGTGCTGCCCGAGGCGCTGCGCAGCGAGGCGAAGATCCAGTTCTGCGGCCCGACCGGTACCGACGCGGTGGAAGCCGCACTGAAGCTGGTGCGCACCGCCACCGGGCGCAGCACGGTGCTGGCGTTCCAGGGGGCCTATCACGGCATGACCCAGGGCGCGCAGAGCCTGATGGGCAGCCTGGGGCCGAAAAAGCCGCTGGGCGCACTGCTCAACAATGGCGTGCAGTTCCTGCCATACCCTTACGACTACCGTTGCCCGTTCGGTCTGGGCGGTGAGGCGGGCGTGCGCGCCAACCTGCATTACCTGGAAAACCTGCTGAACGATCCCGAGGCCGGCGTGGCGCTGCCTGCGGCAGTGATCGTCGAGGTGGTGCAGGGCGAAGGCGGCGTGATCCCGGCGGACATCGAGTGGCTGCGCGGCCTGCGCCGGATCACCGAGCAGGCCGGGGTGGCGCTGATCGTCGATGAGATCCAGAGCGGCTTTGCCCGTACCGGGCGGATGTTCGCCTTTGAGCATGCCGGCATCGTCCCGGATGTGGTCACGCTGTCGAAAGCCATCGGTGGCAGCCTGCCGCTGGCGGTGATGGTCTACCGCGACTGGCTCGACCAGTGGTTGCCAGGCGCCCATGCCGGCACCTTCCGCGGCAACCAGATGGCCATGGCCGCAGGCTCGGCGGTGATCAACTACCTGGTCGAGCACCGTCTGTGCGAGCACGCCGAAGCCATGGGCCAGCGCCTGCGTGGCCATCTGCAACGCCTGCAGCAGGACTATCCGCAGCTGGGCGACATTCGTGGCCGTGGCTTGATGCTGGGGGTCGAGCTGGTGGATCCGGCCGGCAAACTCGACGCCCAAGGCCACCCGCCGGCCTGTCGCACCCTGGCGCCGAAGGTGCAGCGTGAATGCCTGCGCCGTGGCTTGATCCTCGAGCTGGGCGGGCGGCATGGCGCGGTGGTGCGCTTCCTGCCGCCGTTGATCATCAGCGCCGAGCAGATCGACGAAGTGGTCGGGCGTTTTGCCGAGGCGGTGCGGGCAGCGGTTGCTGCACGTTGAAGTGAGCCGTGACAAGCACTGGGGCCGCGTAATGCGGCCCCAGTGCTTTTCAGTCCAGTACCCGCCCGGCGCGCCAGTAGCCCATCAGCGTCAGGCTTTCGCGCGGCAGGCCGCGCGTCTTGATCAGGTGTCGGCGGATGTCCATCACCGCCCCTGACTCGCCAGCGACCCATGCGTGGAAACCGTTGCACTCGCCGCTGCCCTGCTCCCAGAGAATCTGCGTGTCGATGTCAACCTCTTCCAGCCGGCCTGGTGCCGCTGCGCGCACAGCGGGCAGGCTGGCCAGTTCCTGAACGGCATGGCGCATGGCCTGGCCGTGCTCGCTGCGCAGCAGGTCACGGGGCAGCCAGTGCAGGCGGGTAGCCGGGCTGTGGCGCAGGGGCAGGCAGTCGTCTTCCAGGGGCACTTCGATGAAGGCTTCTACTGCAAGCTCAGGGGCCTTGTCGGCCAGCTGCTCGAGGATACCGGCGATGGCCGGCAGGGCGGTTTCGTCGCCCACCAGCAGGATGTGCCGGGCGTTGTGCGGGGGCTTCCATTCATAACCGCCCGGGTCGCCGGCATAGGCCAGGTTGGGGGCGACCATCTGCAGCCGGTCACCCATGCGGGCGCTGGTCGCCCAGGCCGATGCCGGGCCGTTCACCCCATGCAGGACGAAGTCCACATCCACTTCACAGGCTTCGCGGCGCAGGGCGCGAATGGTGTAGGTGCGCATCGGCGGCGTGTCCTGCGGCGCCAGGTGGCGGCGTGCCTGTTGCCACTGGCCGTCCTTGGGCAGGTTGGGCGCAGCGCCCGCAGGGGTGGGGAAGAACAGCTTGATGCGCTGGTCGGGGGCCAGGGTGGTCATCTGGGCCACGTCAGGGCCGCTGAAGACGAAGCGGCACAGCGAGGGGCTCAGAGCCACGATGGCCTTGAGCTCGATGTCGAAGATCCGGTAGGCGGTGGCCTTGCTGGGGCGGATCAGGCGGGCAAGCAGGGAGGTCATGGGGGTACCTCTGGCAACGGGAGATACTCAACAGACGAGCGCCTTGGCCGCTAAATTTACCCGGCCGACATCCGTCCTAGCTTGGATAGAGGCCGCGTCACGCGGAGACGGATTGAGGCGCAATGACAATTTCTCGACGAGGATTCATCGCAGGCCTGGCGGTAGCGGGCGCTGCCGGCACGGCGGCCTATTACGCGCACAAGGAGCTGACCCACGACCCGCAGGACGATGTGGTCACGCCGGGCGAGGCCAGCGTCGAGCTGGCCGACGCCGCCGGGCAGGTGCTGGCGGACTTGCTGCGCGGGGTCTGGGACATTCGTTTTGCCGGCGCCGATGGCGGCCTTGACGGCCTGCCCAGGGAAGGGGTGGAGATGTTCCTCGATGTCGCCACCAAGGGCCGCGGGCTGCGGGGCTTCGTCGATACCGGCGAACGCCTGCGTGGCGACGGCGAGGCGGCCTACCGTGTGCTTGGCGACCTGGTGGGCGCCAGCAGCGGCCAGGTGCGCTGGCGCTTGGTCGGCCTGCACGGCGGCCCGGGCTATGAGTGCGTGGCCAGCCTCGATGAGGTGTGGGGCGCCTTTGCCAATGCCGGCCCAGGCACCCTCAGCGGCCGCATTCAACGCCTGGACCGCCCGCTGACGCTGCCGTTGCAGGACAGCCGCTTCGTCGCCGTCAAGCGCCCATTCCCCGAAGCGCGCGAGCGCCTGCCCTACACCGCACAGATGCAGGACTGGGTGATCGGCGCCGAGCATCGGCTGTTCCACCAGCTCTGGCACGCGACCCGCGATCAGTGGCACAAGCTGCCCGTGGAGAAGCACAACGCGCTGCGTGGCCTGGGCTGGCAGCCCGGCCCGCGCGACCGCGAGCGCGATGCCCGTGGCCCGCGCAAGCATCGCAATGGTTCGGGCATCGACTTCTTGTTCATGCATCGGCACATGCTGATGCATGCCCGCACCCTGCAGGACCTGCCGTCGTGGCAGCGCTTCCCGCTGCCGCAACCGAGCGTGGAGTTCGACCGCGCAGGCTTTGCCCGTTACCACGACAACCACGACGGCCACCGTGTGCCGCCCAGTTGGCAGGCACCCGAGGACGAGGCCTATGGCCAGTGGGTGGCGGCGATCAAGGCGGGTGAGACGTTCTGCAGCAACTTCCAGGTGTGGGAGTCGCAGTACCAGGACCCGCAGTACCTGTCGAAGCTGTCGCTGGGCGCCTTCGGCTCCGAGCTTGAGATGAACCTGCACGACTGGTTGCACATGTGCTGGGCGTCGGTGCCGCGTGACCCGATCAACGGCGCGCCGGTACCCTTTGCCCGTGATCCTGCGGACTTCGCCGCGCGCTGGTTCGAGCGTGAAAACGACTTTCTCGGCGACCCGTTCTCGTCCCACGTCAACCCGGTGTTCTGGGCCTTCCATGGCTGGATCGACGACCGCATCGACGACTGGTTCCGCGCCCACGAGCGCTATCACCCTGGCCAGGTTCGGCGCCAGCAGGTCAATGGTGTGGCCTGGTTCGCCCCTGGCCGCTGGGTGGAGGTCGATGACCCGTGGCTGGGGCCCGATACCCATGGCTGCAGCACCGAGCCGGGTACGCGCCCGGGCAAATCGGTCGAGATGGACGTGGAAGTGATGAAACTGGCCTTGCGCATCACCTTCGGTGAGGACGACAAGATCGACGGGCTGCTGCGCAAGGTGCCGCAACGGCCCTGGTATGCGCGGCACCTGTCGATGAAGAACATCGCCACTTGATGGACTAGCCCGCCCCTTGTAGGAGCGGCCTTGTGCCGCGAAAGGGCTGCAGAGCAGCCCCAGGTTTCGGTGTAAAGATAGAGATCGCTGGGGCCGCTACGCGGCCCTTTCGCGGCACAAGGCCGCTCCTACAAGGGGCGGCGGGTCATGGCCGAGTCACGGCCAATGCCTGTGGCGCCTGCCACCCCCCACCCAACGCCTTGTACAACGCCACGCTGCCCTGCAGCCGTGCCAGGTACAGTTGCGCCTGCTCATCCTGGGCCAGGTACAGGGTGCGTTGGGTTTCCAGCACGCTCAGCAAGGTCTCGGCACCGGCGGCATAGCGCTGCTGGGCGAGGTCGAAGGCGATGCGCGCCTGCTGCACTTCCTGGTCTTGCCACTGGCGCTGGCGCTCCACGCCACTGATGGCGTTGAGGGCTTTCTCGACATCGGAAAAACCGGCCAGGATGCTGCTGCGGTATGCCTCCAGCAGCTCCTGCTGCTCGGCGCTGGCCAGCTCGCGCTGGGCGCGCAGGCGGCCATTGTTGAAGATGGGCGCGGTAAGGCCGGCGGTGAGGGTGTAGTAGGGGCTGTCGAAAATGTTGGCAAAGGTCCTCGAGCCACTGCCAAGGTCAGCGCCCAGCACCAGGCGCGGCAGCATGGCGGCCCTGGCTACCTGCACGTCGGCGCTGGCGGCGGCCAGGCGGGCTTCGGCGGCGGCGATGTCGGGGCGTCGGCTCAGCAGTTCGCTGGGCACGCCGCTGCCGATCAGCGGCCAGCGCAGCGCGCCGATCACCTCGTTGCCAGCGGGCAGTGCCTGCACCGGATCACCCAGCAGGGTGGCCAGGGTGATGCGGTTGTCCTGGCGGCGCTGTTCGAGCAGCGGCAGCTGGCGCTCCTGGGCGGCCACCAGGCTGCGCTGCTGGGCCAGTTCCAGGCGGGTGGCGGAGCCGGCGCGTTCGCGGGCCTCGACCAGGCCGAGCACGTCGCGGGCGTTGTCGAGGTTGAGGCGGGCGATGCGCAATTGCTCCTCCAGGGCCAGGCCCTGCAGGTAACTGTCGGCGACGGCACTGACCAAGGTCAGTTCGACGGTCTGGCGCTCGAAGCGGCTGGCGTCCAGGCTACGCAGGGCGCTGTCACGGGCGGCGCGCAGGCCACCCCAGAAGTCGATCTCGTAGCTGGCGCTCAGGCGGGTACCGAACGAGGTGCTGGTGCGTTCGCTGCTGCTGGCGTCGAGCTGGTCGTTGCCGTCACCGCGCAGCAGGCGCTGGCGGCTGGCATCCAGGCCCAGTTGCAGTTCCGGCAGCAAGGGGGCGCCAGCGATCACCGCGCTGGCCTGGGCCTGGCGCACCCGGGCGGTGGCGGCGGCGAGGTCGTAGCTGTTTTGCCGGGCGCGTTCGATCAATTGGTCAAGCACGGGGCTGGCGAAGGCGCGCCACCAGTGGCCGTCCGGCCAGGGTTGCGCGGTTTCGGCGGCGCTTTGCCAGGTGGGTGGGGCGTCGATGCCCGACGCAGGTGGCGGCGGGGTGCTGCAGGCGGCCAGGAACAGGCTCAGGGTCAACAGGCTGATGCGGCTGGGGATCGTCATGGATTATTCGCTGGTAAGGGCTTTGACCGGGTCTAGGCGGGCGGCCTTGCGGGCTGGCATGAAGCCGAACACCACGCCGGTGACCACGGCGCAGGCGAAGGCGCCGATGATCGCAGGCAGGGCGAAGGCCACGGCGATATCGGCCAGCAGCAGGCTGCCGCCGATGGCCAGGGCGAGGACGATGCCGGTGACGCCACCGACCATCGACAGCATCACCGCTTCGGTGAGGAACTGGCGCAGGATGTCGCGCTGGCGGGCACCGGTGGCCATGCGGATGCCGATCTCGCGGGTGCGTTCGCGCACGGTCATGAGCATGATGTTCATTACGCCGATGCCACCGACCAGCAGGGATATCGCGGCGATCGCCCCGAGCATCAGCGACAGGCTGTTCTGGGTGCGCGCCTCGGCCTGGATCAGCGCGGCGTCGTTGGTCAGCTCGAAATCATGCTTGCCCTGGTGGCGCTGGCGCAGCAGATGTTCGATCGCCTGTTCGGTCTGGTGCACCCGGCTGGAGTCCTGGGCGGTGACGGCGATGTATTCGGGGTCGCGGCTGCCGAACAGGCGGATGGCGGCGGCCGAGTAGGGCACCACGATGCGCTCGTCGCTGTCCTCGCTGCCGGAGCTGGCGCCCTTGGCGAGCAGTACACCGATCACCTGGAACGGCACGTTGCCGATCAGCAGGTATTGGCCGAGGGGGTTGCTCCCTTCGCCGAACATCTTGTCCCGAACCTTCTGGCCGATCACCGCCACGGCTGCCCCGCTGGCTTCGTCGGCTTCGGTGTAGAAGCTGCCCTCGACCACCGGCCAATTGAAGATCTCGGGGAACCAGGTGTTGTTGCCGCCTACATAGAACTGCTGGCTGTTGTTGCCCTGGCGCACCATCAGCTTGTCGCCGATCACCGGCATGACGTGCTTCACCTGGGGCAGCTCGGCGATGGCGGCGACATCGTCGAGGGTGACGATGCCTGCGGGTTCGCGCTCGGTCGCACTTTTGCCGTTGAGGTAGAGGATGTTCGAGCCGAAGGCGGCCATCTGCGCCATCACCTGGCGTTTGCTGCCTTCGCCGACCGCCAGCATGACCACCACCGAGGCCACGCCGATGACGATACCGAGCAGGGTGAGCGCGGTACGGAAACGGTTGACCCACATCACCCGCCAGGCGGCTTGCAGCGACTCGAGCATTTCGCCTTTCCAGGCACCTTTATGGCTGGCACCGCTGTCCAGGCGTTGCCGCAGGTCATCGGCCTGCAGGTGGCGGGCGGGTACGCTGGCCGCTTGCTCGGCGGCCGAATCGCTGACCACCTGGCCGTCGCGCACCTCGATCACCCGTTGGGCGCGGGCGGCGACTTCGCGGTCGTGGGTGATCAGGATGATCACGTGGCCCTGGCTGGCCAGTTCGTCGAGCAGGGTCATCACTTCGGCGCCGCTGTGGCTGTCGAGGGCGCCGGTGGGTTCATCGGCGAGGATGATATGGCCGCCGTTCATCAACGCCCGGGCAATCGACACACGTTGTTGCTGCCCACCAGAGAGCTGGTGCGGGCGATTGCCGGTGCGGCTGGCCAGGCCCAGGCGCTCGAGCAGGGCATGGGCGCGCGCATGGCGTTCGGCCGGCGGCGTGCCGGCATAGATGGCCGGCATCTCGACGTTTTCCTGGGCCGAGCCCGAAGGGATCAGGTGATAGCCCTGGAACACGAAGCCGAACGCCTCGCGGCGTAGCCAGGCCAGTTCGTCGCCGTCCAGCTCGGCCACGTCGCGGCCGGCGAAGCGGTAGCTGCCGGAAGTCGGGCGGTCGAGGCAGCCGAGGATGTTCATCAGGGTCGACTTGCCGGAGCCCGAAGCGCCGACGATGGCGACGAACTCGCCGGGGTGGATGCTCAGGCTGATGCCGCGCAGCACCTCGACTTTCGGTGAGTCGATGCCGCCGTAGGCCTTGTAGATGTCGCTTAATTCGATCAGGGGTGTGCTCATCTCAACCCCCGCTGGTCGGCGAGCCGATCACCAGGCGTTCGCCTTCGTGCAGGCCGTCGAGGATCTGCACGCGCAAGCGGTCGCTCAGGCCGGTGCGCACTTGGCGCGCCTCGACCTTGCCGTCGGCCTTGAGTACCTGGGCCAGGCGCAGGCCGTCGTCCGCGGTGTCTTGCAACGCGGCCAGCGGGGCGCTGAGTACTTGGCTGGCCTGGCCGGCAACGAAGAACACCTGGGTGGTCATCTCGGCCATCAGAGCGCCGTCGGGGTTGTCGACGTCGAGCAGTACGGTGTACTGCACCACCTTGCTGCCGGTGGTGCCGGCCGTGGCGCTGGCCGGGCTGCCGCCGCCCTGGGCGCTTTGATCCAGCGGTTTGGGCGGGATCGGCAGGATCTGGCGCACGGTGCTGGCCCAGCGGCGTTTGCCGCCGGCAAGGGTGGTGAAGTAGGCGGTCATGCCGGGTTTGACCTTGCTGATGTCGGCTTCGGATACCTGGGCCCAGACGGTCATCGGTGACAGTTTGGCGATGCGCAGGATCAGCGGGGTTTGCTGCTGGGCATTGAGGGTCTGGCCTTCGCGGGCGTCCACGGCCACCACGGTGCCGCTCATGGGGGCATAGATGCGCGTGTAGCCAAGCTCCGCCTCGTCGCTGCGCAGGCTGGCCTGGGCCTGGAGGATCTGGGCCTGGTACATGTCGATGCGGGCCTGAGTCACTTTCAGCTGGGCCTGGGCGGTTTGCAGGTCTTCCTGGCGGCTGGCGCCAGCGGCGGCCAGGTCGCGCTGACGCTGGTGTTGCTGCTGGGCCAGGAGGTACTGGGCGCGTTGCTCGGCGAGTTGCGCCTTGAGGTTTTCGATGGAGTAGCGGCCAGCGTCGAGCTTGGCCTTTTGCGTGGAGGGGTCGATCTCCACCAGCAACTGGCCTTCGCGGACTACATCGCCGGCCTCCACATGCAGCTTGCGGATCTGCCCGGACGCCTGGGCACCGACGTCGACATAGCGGCGCGGTTGCAGGGTGCCAAGGGCGGTGACGCTGCTTTCGATATCGGCGCGGGTCACCGGCACGGTGCTGACCTGCGCACCGCCCAGGGGCAGGGTGGTCCAGGCCAGCAGGCTGCCCAGGCCAAGCAGGCCCAGGGCTGCAATAAGCAGACGGCGACGGGGGGCGGTTGTGCGTGTCATGCGGGCTTCCAGCCGAAGGGAGTGGCCGGGCGCGGCCATGCACGGCGCGCTCGGGGGTCCCAGTTAAACGAACCTGCAGCATGCCGATTTAACCGGGCGAAAGGCCAGCATCGATGTTGCTGAGAATAATTATAATTTGTAAGATCGTTAACTTACTTCACTCCTACCCGCTGCCCATGCCATGTCAGCGTTTGCGCAGGGAAAGGCCAGGTACCGTCGTGGAACACTACTATCGCGAATTGGTGAGCTTTCTCTCTGCACGCCTGGGCAATCGCCAGGCGGCAGAAGATGTGGCCCATGACGCTTACCTGCGGGTGCTGGAACGTACTGAGGGCGAGCAGATCGAGCACCCGCGGGCGTTCCTGTACCGCACCGCGCTGAACCTGGTGGTCGATCGCCACCGGCGCCACCTGGTGCGCCAGGCCGAGCCGCTTGAGGTGCTCGATGGCGACGAGCGTTGGCACAGCCCGGCACTGACCCAAAGCATGCAGCAGGATCAGCGCCTGGCCTTGATGCAGCAAGCCCTGGATGAGTTGAGCGCGGTGTGCCGTGACTGCTTCCTGTTGCGCAAGCTCGATGGCCTGTCGCACCCGCAGATTGCCGAGCGCCTGGGCATTTCCCGCAGCCTGGTGGAGAAGCACATCGTCAATGCCATGAAGCACTGTCGCTTGCGCATGCGGCAGTGGGAGTCGTGAATACGCCGTGAAGGGCAGGTGAAAATTTCCTGTGCTGGCAACTTGATTTCCAGTTGTTTCAAGACAACTATCAATAAAGACCCGATCAGGCGGCCTGCCTGACGTTTGCCTGTTCTGGCGCAGTACGGTCATGGAGCCCATTCATTACCTTGCGGCCAGGTGCGGACGATGCCCAACAAATCCCTGCGCATCCTCATCGCTGACGAACACCCCGACCAGCGTCTGCAGCTGGAGCGGCTGCTCAATGGCCTGGGGTATTACCGCATCGCCCCGGTGGAGAGCTTCGACGATCTGCAGCGACTGGTACACAGTGCCCTGCTGCCGTTCAACCTGTTGGTTGGCAACATCGAACTGGCCAGCCATGCGGGCGTCGACTTGGCGCGCTTCTGCCGGGTCAGTACGCAGATCCAGCACGCCTTGTTGTATCACTCGCAGCAACTGAAGGTGCCTGCCGTGCCGCAGAGCGAGCGTCAGGCGGTGAGCGTCAGCCTGCCAAGGGTGCCTGATTGCGAGGCGTTGGGGTCGTTCATGGCGATCATCGACCTGCCAGTGGTGGTCGGACAGGTGCCATTGCCGGCCAGCCTTTGCGGCGCAGCCGGCTATGGCAAGCGGCGGATGAATTTCGGCCAGACCGTTTTCAGCCGCAGTTCCTGACTCGGCCTGGGTTATCGGCATTTGCTATTCTCTTGGCCTTTTGCCGATCTGCGGACCTGCCATGACTGCCATCGATAACCCCCGCGCGCCCGGCTTCAGCCGCGGCGACCACCGGACCCTGGGCCTGGCGGCGCTGGGCGGCGCCCTGGAAATCTACGATTTCATCATCTTCGTGTTTTTTGCGCTGACCCTCAGCCAGCTGTTTTTCCCGCCCGAGATGCCAGAGTGGCTGCGGTTGCTGCAGAGCTTCGGGATTTTCGTCACCGGCTACCTGGCGCGGCCTTTGGGCGGCATTCTCATGGCCCATTTCGCCGACCACCTGGGGCGCAAGCGGGTGTTCAGCCTGAGCATCCTGATGATGGCATTGCCGTGCCTGTTGATCGGCGTGATGCCGACCTACGCCGACATCGGCTACGCCGCGCCGCTGATCCTGTTGGCCCTGCGCATACTGCAAGGGGCTGCGGTGGGGGGCGAGGTGCCCAGTGCCTGGACCTTCGTCGCCGAGCATGCGCCGGCCGGGCGGCGAGGCTATGCGCTGGGCTTTCTGCAGGCGGGGCTGACCTTTGGCTATCTGCTTGGCGCGCTGACTGCGACGCTGCTGGCGCAGCTTTATACACCGCAGGAAATACTCGACTACGCCTGGCGCTACCCGTTCCTGCTGGGCGGCGTGTTCGGCGTCATCGGTGTGTGGCTGCGCCGCTGGCTGAACGAGACGCCGGTGTTTCTTGCCCTGCGCGAACAGCGGGAGCAGCCGGTAGCCTTCCCGCTGCGCAGTGTGCTTGGCGAGCATCGCCGGGCGCTGATTCCAGCCGCGCTGCTGACCTGCGTGCTGACCTCGGCAGTGGTGGTACTGGTGGTCATCACGCCGACGGTGATGCAGCAGCGTTTCGGCATGACGGCCGGGCACACCTTCGCCTTGAGCAGCGTGGGTATCGTCTTTCTCAACATTGGTTGCGTGCTGGCCGGGTTGCTGGTCGATCGCATCGGCGCCTGGCGTGCATTGATGATCTACAGCCTGGTGCTGCCGCTGGGCATCGGCGCGTTGTACGCCAGCCTGGTGGGGCAGTGGGGCATGACTTGGCTGGCCTACGCGCTGGCCGGGCTGTCCTGTGGGGTGGTGGGGGTGGTGCCGTCGGTGATGGTCGGGCTGTTCCCGGCGCAGATCCGGGTGTCGGGGATTTCGTTCACCTACAATATCGCCTACGCCCTGTGGGCCAGTACCACACCGTTGGCGTTGATTGCGCTGATGCCGTGGAGCCCGTGGGTGTGTGTCGGCTTTTGTCTGATCATGGGCACGGTCGGGGTGTTGACGTCGCTGTATTTCGGGCGTCGTGAGCCGTTGGCATTCGGTGCGGAGTCCATGCCGATCATGTGTGGTGACAAATGAAGTGGTAGTGGCTGTGGGGCGTTGAGGCAGACTTCCGGGCGGGGGTTATTGGAATAACCTATTAGCCAGATTTAACCTGAAAGGTTAATTTCTCATGGAAAAGAGAATGCCTCATTGCCCACTTGATCGGGTAAAAGCGCTGCTTGCTGCGAAGCGGGTCAGTCCGACTAGCGCTGCATTAAGAGGTGCCAGGACTCTGGGCCTGGATTACCCAGGGATGCTCGATGTGATCAGCAGTCTGGAACGCACTGATTTTTACAAAAGCATGACCTGCTATACGGAACACCGCGTCTGGCAGGACGTATACCGTCCGCTCACGGCAGTCGGCTACGTTTACCTGAAACTGTCAGTGGTCGATGACGTGCTCATCGTGTCCTTCAAGGAGCTGTAATCATGAGATGCCCGATCTGCGGTGGTGCGGAGCTTGCGCCAGATATTCAGGACATGCCCTACCGCTACAAAGGAGAGTCGACTCTGATTCAGGGCGTCAGCGGCGATTACTGCTCTGCCTGTGGTGAGGCGGTCCTGAGCCACGACGAAGCCATGCGTGTCAGTGAGCAGATGACGGCCTTTGAACGCCGGGTCAATGCGGCTGCGGTCGATCCAGCTTTTATCAGCGCCGTGCGCAAGAAATTCGACCTGGATCAGCGCGAGGCAGGTGAGATTTTCGGTGGTGGGGTCAACGCTTTTTCCCGCTACGAAAATGGTAAAACCACGCCGCCAGTGGCGTTGATCAAGCTGTTCAAGCTGCTCGACCGCCACCCCGAGCTGTTCGAGGAAGTCAGGACCGCCTGATACGAAAAAGCCCCCTGGCCTTGCGGCCAGGGGGCTTTTCATTGCTGCGAGGGCAGGCCTTACATGTTCGGGTAGGTCGGCCCGCCGGCGCCTTCAGGGGTGACCCAGGTGATGTTCTGGGCCGGGTCCTTGATGTCGCAGGTCTTGCAGTGCACGCAGTTCTGCGCGTTGATCTGGAAGCGCTTGCTGCCGTCTTCCTGGGTAACCACTTCATACACGCCGGCCGGGCAGTAACGCTGCGCCGGTTCGTCGTACAGCGGCAGGTTGCTGGCGATCGGGATGTTCGGGTCGGCCAGCTTCAGGTGGCAGGGTTGTTCCTCTTCATGGTTGGTGCTGGAGAGGAATACCGAGCTGAGCTTGTCGAAGCTGAGCTTGCCGTCCGGTTTCGGGTAGTCGATCTTCTGCGAGTCGGCGGCGAGCTTGAGGCAGGCGTAGTCCGGCTTGGTGTCATGCAGGGTGAACGGCAGCTTGCCGCCAAACCAGTTCTGGTCGATGTAGTTGAACGCGCCACCGAGCAACGGGCCGAACTTGTGCAGCGCCGGGCCGAAGTTGCGGCTGGCGAACAGCTCTTCATGCAGCCAGCTGGCCTTGAACGCGCTGACATAGCCGTTGAGCTGGTCGCCGCCTTCGCTGCCGGCGATCAATGCGTCGGCTACCGCTTCGGCGGCGAGCATGCCGGACTTCATCGCGGTATGGCTGCCCTTGATCTTGGAGAAGTTCAGGGTGCCCAGGTCGCAGCCGATCAGCGCGCCACCGTTGAACACCATCTTCGGCAGCGAGTTCAGGCCGCCTTTGCAGATGGCGCGGGCGCCGTAGCTGATGCGCTTGCCGCCTTCGAGGTACTGGCTGATCACCGGGTGGTGCTTCAGGCGTTGGAACTCGTCGAAGGGCGAGAGGTACGGGTTGGCATACGACAGGTCGACGATCAGGCCCACCACTACCTGGTTGTTTTCCAGGTGATAGAGGAACGAGCCGCCGGTGTTCTCGGCGCTCATCACGTCCAGTGGCCAGCCAGCGGTGTGTACCACCAGGCCTTGCTCGTGCTTGGCCGGGTCGACTTCCCAGATTTCCTTCAGGCCGATGCCGTAGTGCTGCACGTCGGATTCGTTGTCCAGGTCGAAGCGCTTGATCAGTTGCTTGCCGATATGGCCACGGCAGCCTTCGGCGAACAGGGTGTACTTGGCACGCAGTTCCATGCCTGGGGTGTAGAGGCCTTCTTTGGGGTTGCCTTCGCGATCGACACCGAGGTCACCGGTGATGATGCCGCGAACGACGCCGTTCTCGTCGAACAGGGCTTCCTGGGCGGCGAAGCCTGGATAGATCTCGACGCCCAGGTTCTCGGCCTGCTGGGCCAGCCAGCGGCACAGGTTGCCCAGGGAGATGATGTAGTTGCCCTGGTTGTGCATGGTCTTGGGCACGAACAGGTCGGGGACCTTGGTCGAGCTGTCGGCACTTTTCAGCACATAGATGTCGTCGCGCTTCACTTCGGTGTTCAGCGGCGCGCCGAGCTCTTTCCAGTCGGGGAACAGTTCGTTCAGGGCGCGCGGCTCGAATACCGCGCCGGAGAGGATGTGGGCGCCGACTTCGGAGCCTTTCTCGACCACGCAGACGCTGATCTCGCTACCGGCTTCGGCGGCCTTCTGCTTCAGGCGGCAGGCGGCGGACAGGCCCGCCGGGCCGGCGCCGACGATGACCACGTCGAATTCCATGTATTCGCGTTCCACTGGTTCTCTCCTACTCATCAAGGCTCGTGCTGTTGCTTGGTCTTATTGGGTGCTGGGGCGGTCATGCGTAGCGGCTGATGCTGTAGCTGCTGGAATGACGGACTACACCGTTTTGTCTTGGCCGCGCATTATATCTACACCACTTGGCGGGTCCAATACAAACGTTTGTTTGAATTTGCCGGAGCCCAGTAAAATCACTGGTACGCGGCTGAAGGCTGGCCAATTTGGCGTATTGACCGGATGGGGTGTTACGGTCAAGATACGAGCGCTTTTACGCTCGCCGTAGGCTGACCGTCGGGCGCAGGTGCACCCCTAAAGACCAGGCGTGGAGCAGGGTTTACGGGCCGAATCAGGTTTTGTAGTGGAGTCTACACGCCACGACAGAAAATGACCCGCGGGTTTTACCCCGAAGGGTCGTAACAGGACTGATCGGTCATCTGAATTCTGCCGGCTCCAGAACGTTTTTAGAGGTGCCCTTGTACCCACGCGCATTCGCCGGGCAGCCCCCAGGCGACATTCTTTTCACCGGAGAGTAACGAGGAATCCATGAAGGTTCTTGTAGCTGTCAAACGAGTGGTCGACTACAACGTCAAGGTTCGCGTCAAGGCGGACAACTCCGGCGTCGACCTTGCAAACGTCAAGATGTCCATGAACCCCTTCTGCGAAATCGCCGTGGAAGAAGCCGTCCGCCTGAAGGAAAAGGGCGTGGCGAGCGAGATCGTCGTCGTTTCCGTCGGTCCGACCACGGCCCAGGAGCAACTGCGTACCGCCCTGGCCCTGGGTGCCGACCGCGCCATCCTGGTCGAAGTCGCCGATGAGCTGAACTCCCTGGCCGTGGCCAAGGCGCTCAAGGCCGTTGTCGATAAAGAGCAGCCACAGCTGGTCATCCTCGGCAAGCAGGCGATCGACAGCGACAACAACCAGACCGGCCAGATGCTGGCTGCGCTGACCGGCTACGCCCAAGGCACTTTCGCCTCCAAGGTGGAGCTGGCCGGCGACGAGGTCAACGTCACCCGTGAAATCGATGGCGGCCTGCAGACCGTTGCGCTGAACCTGCCTGCGATCGTCACCACCGACCTGCGCCTGAACGAGCCGCGCTACGCGTCGCTGCCGAACATCATGAAGGCCAAGAAGAAGCCGCTGGAGACCGTTACTCCAGACGCGCTGGGCGTGTCCATCGCCTCCACCACCAAAACCTTGAAAGTCGAAGCGCCTGCTGCCCGCAGCGCTGGTATCAAGGTCAAGTCGGTGGCCGAACTGGTCGAGAAGCTGAAGAACGAAGCGAAGGTAATCTAAATGACTATCCTGGTTGTCGCTGAACACGAAAATGGTGCCGTAGCCCCGGCCACCCTGAACACCGTTGCCGCCGCTGCCAAGATCGGTGGTGATATCCACGTGCTGGTCGCAGGCCAGAACGTCGGTGGCGTTGCCGAAGCTGCCGCCAAGATCGCCGGTGTTGCCAAGGTGCTGGTTGCCGACAATGCCGCCTACGCCCACGCCCTGCCGGAAAACGTCGCGCCGCTGATCGTCGATCTGGCGAGCGGTTACAGCCACGTGCTGGCTCCGGCCACCACCAATGGCAAGAACATCCTGCCGCGGGTTGCCGCACTGCTGGACGTCGACCAGATCTCCGAGATCATCTCGGTCGAATCCGCCGACACCTTCAAGCGCCCGATCTACGCCGGTAACGCCATTGCCACCGTGCAATCGAGCGCTGCGGTCAAGGTCATCACCGTGCGTACCACCGGCTTCGACGCCGTGGCCGCTGAAGGTGGTTCGGCTGCTGTCGAAGCTGTCGCTGCCGCGCACGACGCCGGCAAATCGGCCTTCGTCGGCGAAGAGCTGGCCAAGTCCGATCGCCCAGAGCTGACCGCTGCCAAGATCGTCGTTTCCGGCGGCCGTGGCATGGGCAACGGTGACAACTTCAAGCACCTGTACAGCCTGGCCGACAAGCTCGGCGCCGCTGTCGGCGCTTCGCGCGCTGCGGTTGACGCAGGCTTCGTGCCCAACGATATGCAGGTCGGCCAGACCGGCAAGATCGTCGCGCCACAGCTGTACATCGCCGTCGGTATCTCCGGCGCGATCCAGCACCTGGCCGGCATGAAGGACTCGAAAGTGATCGTCGCGATCAACAAGGACGAAGAGGCGCCGATCTTCCAGGTTGCCGACTACGGCCTGGTCGCCGACCTGTTCGAAGCGGTTCCGGAGCTGGAAAAGCTGGTCTGATCCGCCTGCTTCACCTATAAAGAAGCCCGGCCCCCTTGGGGGTCGGGCTTTTTTTTGATTTTCAAGGCTGTAGGAGAGTTGGCATGGCGTTTCGCGCAAGCAAAGGGATCTTGGCCGGTGTGCTGGCGCTGCTGTCGGCACCGCTGCTGGCAGCCGGCAAGTGTGAACGCCTGGTGGTCACCGGTAGCCCGGATGCGCCGCCTTACTCCTGGCAGGACCCAAGCGACCCCAAACACCTGATCGGCGCCAATGTCGACCTGTTGCGCCAAGTGGCGGGGGAGTTGGGGGTAAAGGTCGAAGTGTTGTACGCCGGCAAGCGCGAACAGGCGCTTGAAGAAGTGCGCAGCGGGCGCATGGACCTGCTGCTCGACACGCCCATGCAGGTTACCCAGCTCACTGCGCTGGATTACATTCATCCCCCTTTGCAGCTTAACGAATACCTGGTGTGGACCCGGCACGACGCAGTGCTGGAGTTCAACGGTCCGGCAGACCTTGCCCGTTACCAGGGCGGCGTGTCGGAGAAGGCGCGGCTGACCCCGGCTTTCGAAGCCTTTACCAAGGCCCAGCTTAAGCTGGTTCCCGCGCAGAATCTGACTCAGGCGTTCCAGAGGCTGGTGCTCGGCCAGGTCGACTATGTGCTTGCAGGGCGCTACGCCGGCATGGCCATGGCCCAGAGCCTGGGGGTCGGCAACGACCTGATCGCCCGCGGCCTGCCAGTAGACCGGCCAGGCCTGTACCTGGCGGTGTCGCACAACTCGGCGTGCAACGACAGCTGGTTGCGCGGACAACTGGCGAAAAAGCTGACAGAATTGCCGATCTCCGGGGCGAGTGAGGCGGTATTGCAGCGCAATGTCGAGCGCTGGAAAGCGCAGATGCAGGCGCCGCTGGACGCCCCTAAACAGTAGGAAGAGTGTGTGAGAAGCCAACCCCTGATTCTTGCCTTGGCCGTGTTTGGCCTGGCCGGGTGTGCCAGTGATCCGGTGCCCCATGAACAACTGCGCCTCACCGAACAGGCGCTGCAGCAGGCCAAGGCGGTCGGCGCCACCGAGCAGGTGCCGGAGTTCAAGCTGGCCGAAGACAAGCTGGCCCGTGCCCAGGCCAACATGGCCAGCGAAAGCTACCGTGATGCGCGCATGCGTGCCGAGCAGGCCGAGCTTGATGCACGCCTGGCCGAGGCCCTGGTGCTGACGCAAAAGAGCGAAGAGCAGCTGCAGCTGTTGCAGACGCGGGTCAAGCGCCTGCGCAAGCAACTGGAGGTGCAGCCATGAGCCGTCTCAAGCCAATGGCCGCGCTGGCCTTGCTGGCGCTGGTCGGGTTGCAGGGGTGTGCCAGCCAGCGCAGCGAATCGGCACTGGATGACGCCACCGTTGCGTTCCAGAAGGTCAAGGATGACTCCGCCGTCCTGCGCAGTGCGCCGCGTGACGTGATCCGCGCCGGTGAGTCGCTGGGCCGGGCAGAGCGCCTGGCCGGCTATGTCGGTACTGGCAGCGATGTGCGTCATTACGCCTATCTGAGCCAGCGTTACAGTGAAATCGCTGCCGAGCACGCCAAGCTGGCGGTGAACCAGGAGCGCTTGACCAAGCTCGACCTCGAACGCCAGCGCCTGCAGCTGGCCTTGCGTGAGGCCAAGCTGGCCAGCGTTCAGCAGCAGGGCAAGTTTGTCGAGGCGCAGATTGCCGCATTGGCCTCTGAGCAGACCGACCGCGGCCTGGTGATGACCCTGGGCGATGTGCTGTTCGACACCGGCCAGGCGGAGCTCAAGAGCTCGGCCAGCCGCACCGTGCTCAAGCTGGTGCAGTTCCTCCAGCTCAACCCGCGCCGTGTGGTGCGGATCGAGGGCTACACCGACAGCACTGGCACGCCCGAGGACAACCTCAAGCTGTCGCGCGATCGTGCTCAGTCGGTGGCCGACATGCTGGTTGACCTGGGTATCGACGAGAAGCGCATCGAAGTCGAGGGCTATGGCGACCAGTATCCGGTCGAGGCTAACGCCTCGGAGCGGGGCAGGGCGCAGAATCGCCGGGTCGAGATCGTTTTCTCCGATGACAAGGGCAAGCTCGCTCCAGCGCGCTGAGCCAGCTCCCGCAGGGTCGCGATGCGGCCCTGTGTTCCCTGCGTTCGTCGGCGCACGGTCGTTGTTGTTCATCTTGTAGCTGTCACGCAACTGTATTGTTGACTATCCTGCGATCTGTCCCAGTACACTTTGCAACTGTTACGGTATTCTGGCTCAGCTGTGAGTCGCACAAGAACAACGATCCCGTCCGCGCTTCGAGAACACGCCATGACCAACCTGCTGTTGTACCAGCGCATCGCCCAGCAACTGGCCGATGACATCCGCCGTGGTGTCTATCAGCCTGGTGAGCGGGTGCCCTCGGTGCGCAAGATGAGTGCCCAGCTCAACGTCAGTCATGCCACCGTGCTGCAGGCGTATGCCAATCTCGAGGACCAGGGCCTCATTCGTGCGCGGCCACAGTCGGGCTACTACGTACACCAGACGCCGGCCCTTACAGCGCAGACGCCGGATATCGCCCGGGTCGAACGCCCCGGCCTGGTTACCCGCGCCAGTATCATTCAGCAGGTCTTGACCGAAGCGCGGCGCGACGGCGTATTCCCCTTCGGTGCGGCGGTGCCTCATGTCGATTACCTGCCGGTGCGTGCCCTGCACCAGCAAATCGCCAAGGTGACCCGCTTCCACAGCCCGCGTGCCTTCAGTTACATGTTCAGCCCTGGCTTCGAGCCGCTGCGCAGGCAGATTGCCATTCGCATGCGCGATGCCGGTGTGCTGGTCGACCCGCGCGAAGTGGTGGTGACCCATGGTTGTGTCGATGCGCTGCAGATGTCGTTGCGGGTGCTGACGCGCCCGGGTGACCTGATCGCCGCCGAGTCGCCAACCTACTACGGTTTGCTGCAGTTGGCCGACCTGCTGGGGTTGAAGGTGATCGAGATTCCCAGCGATCCCTCCACCGGCATCAGCCTCGAAGCGTTGCAGCTGGCTGCCAATCAATGGGCGATCAAGGCGTTGGTGCTGACCGCGCGCTTGAGCAACCCCTTGGGTGGCACCATCCCCGAAGAGCGGCAAAAACAACTGCTGCGCCTGGCCTCGGACTTCGATATTCAGATCGTCGAGGATGACATCTATGGCGAGCTGATGTTCGAGCAGGGGCGTACCAAGGCGCTCAAGGCCTTCGACCGCCTCGATCGGGTGATCTACTGTTCGAGCTTTTCCAAGACGCTGTCGCCGGGGGTTCGGGTCGGCTGGATGGTCGCCGGCCGTTATCAGGACGAGATCCAGCGCCTGCAGACCTTCACCACGCACTCGGCCTGCAGCGTGACGCAGATGGGGGTGGCGGCCTACCTGGAAAACGGCGGTTACGACCGCCACCTGCGCTATATCCGTCAGGAGTATCGCAAGAACCTCAGTGCCTACCAGTTGGCGGTACAGCAGCATTTCCCGGAGGGTACCCAGATGACCCGGCCGACAGGTGGTTTTATCCTGTGGGTCAGCCTGCCTGGGCGGGTCAACACCCAAGAGTTGCACGTGCGTGCGCTGGAGCAGGGCATCAGCATCGCGCCGGGGCTGATCTTCAGCAATACCGAGCAATTCAACCACTGCATCCGGCTCAACTGCGGTATTCCATGGAACAAAGAGGCCGAACGGGCGGTAATGACCCTGGGCTTGCTGGCCCAGCAACTGTGCCGGGAGTCGGCTGGCTCGCTCATGTAGGCTTGTCAGAAGGGCGGGGAACAGGGAGCATACGCGTTTTCCCAGCCTGCTCCCGGTATTCATGAAAGCGCTTCGCCCTCTGGCACTGATTCTGTCCTTATCGCTACCCTGGTATTCGGGGGGCTTGGTGCACGCCGCGCAACCGCCGGCCAAGGAACAGGCGCAGCAGGGCAAGGCTGCCAAGCCTGTGAGCAAGGTGGCGGCGAAACCTGTGGCCAAGGCGCCAGCCAAGCCGGCGGTCAAGTCGGCGGTCAAGCCCAAGCAGAAACCTGTCACGCGCAGCAAGGGCGTGAGCAAGGTGGCCAGTCAGCCTGTGCCCGCCGCGAAGCTCGACCTCAGTCTGCCGACCGACATGGTCAAGCACCTCAAGCCGGACGTTGGCGATGCGCCGTCGCCTCGCAAGCCATTGCTGCCTTCCATGTTCAGCGAAAAGCCGGTCACCGATGACAGCCCGTTCCAGCTCAATGGCCGGCTGATCAACAATGAAATGCAGCTGCAGCTGCGCAATGACAGCCGTCGCGATGTAGAGGGCGCGGCCATCGAATTCGAATTCCGCAACTGACTGCCGGGTCACTGGCGATTTCATCTGTGCGGCAATTTCAAACGTATGTTTGAGCGGTTAGTATCCAGGGACGTTCGTCCCGCTTTGCTCCTGGGAGTCCTGTTGTCATGAAATGCCGTGAGGGCTGTGGTGCCTGCTGCATCGCTCCGTCCATCAGCTCAGCCATTCCGGGAATGCCGCAAGGCAAGCCGGCTGGCGAGCGCTGCCTGCACCTGTCCATCGACAACCTCTGTGCCCTGTTCGGCAAACCCGAACGGCCGAAGGTGTGTGGTGGCTTCAAGGCAGAGGTGGATGTCTGCGGCAATGATCGTGACGAAGCCATTCGCATCATTGGTTGGCTGGAGCAAATGACGGCGGCGTGACTGTGCGGATCTTCTACAACAAGGAACAAGATAATGAGATCGTTCAAGCGTGTTGCTGTGTTGTGTGGCCTGAGTGTGCTGTTGGCGCCGGTAGCCTGGGCTGAAAGCTGGCAGGTGGCCAAGGACGAGGACGGCATCAAGGTGTCGCTCAGCGAAGTGCCGGGCTCAAAGTACAAGGCTTACCGTGGTGTAACGCTGATCAAGGCGCCGCTGGCCAAGGTCAGGGCGTTGCAGGAGGACGTAGCCGGGGCCTGTGCCTGGGTGCATGAATGCAAGTCGCAGAAACTGCTGAAGCATGAAGGTGACCAGAGCTGGACCTACACCCAGTTCAATACGCCGTGGCCGGTGACTCCGCGTGACTCGGTATTGCACATCACTACGGTCCAGGGCAGCGATGGCAGCTTGACCCGCACGCTCGAAGAGCAGCCCAAGTACCTGCCGGAAGAAAGCGGCTACGTGCGTGTTGCTCAGGTGCAGGGTTTCTGGAAGCTGGTACCCAAGGGTGACAGTACCGAAGTGACCTACCAGGTCCATACCGAGCCAGGTGGCAGCGTGCCGTCGTGGCTGGCCAACAAGTTCGTGGTTGATGCGCCGTTCAATACCCTCAAAGGGCTGCGCGAAAAGGCCGAGAGGCCCTGAGCTGTCAGCGCTCACCTAGGTGCCGCTGGATCGCAACGAAAAAGGCCGCCCCGAGGGGCGGCCTTTTTTGCGTTCGGCTCAGAAAGCTTACTTGCGGTCCTTCAGCTCGACGATGTCGCGCTTCTCGTAGCCGGTGTACAGCTGGCGCGGGCGGCCGATCTTGTACGGGCTGGAGAGCATTTCCTTCCAGTGCGAGATCCAGCCCACGGTACGTGCCAGGGCGAAGATCACGGTGAACATGCTGGTCGGGATGCCGATGGCCTTGAGGATGATGCCCGAGTAGAAGTCCACGTTCGGGTACAGCGAGCGCTCGACGAAGTACGGATCGGTCAGTGCGATCTCTTCCAGGCGCATGGCCAGTTCGAGTTGCGGATCGTTCTTGATGCCGAGTTCGCTGAGGACTTCGTCGCAGGTCTTCTTCATCACGGTGGCGCGCGGGTCGCGGTTCTTGTACACGCGGTGACCGAAGCCCATGAGCTTGAACGGATCGTTCTTGTCCTTGGCCTTGGCGATGTACTTGTCGATGTTCGAGACATCGCCAATTTCATCGAGCATGGTCAGTACGGCTTCGTTCGCACCGCCGTGGGCCGGGCCCCACAGTGCGGCGATACCGGCGGCGATACAGGCGAACGGGTTGGCACCCGAGGAACCTGCCAGGCGCACGGTGGAAGTAGAGGCGTTCTGTTCATGGTCGGCGTGGAGGATGAAGATCCGGTCCATGGCCTTGGCCAGCGTCGGGCTGATCGGTTTGATCTCGCACGGCGTGTTGAACATCATGTGCAGGAAGTTTTCCGCGTACGACAGGTCGTTGCGCGGGTACATCATGGGCTGGCCCATGGAGTACTTGTAAACCATCGCGGCCAGGGTCGGCATCTTGGCGACCAGGCGCACCGCGGAGATTTCGCGGTGTTGCGGGTTATTGATGTCCAGCGAGTCGTGATAGAACGCCGACAGGGCGCCGACCACGCCGCACATCACCGCCATCGGGTGGGCGTCGCGACGGAAACCGTTGAAGAACGACTTCAGCTGTTCGTGAACCATGGTGTGGTTCTTGACGGTGCTGACGAACTGGGCCTTCTGCTCGGCATTCGGCAGTTCGCCGTTGAGCAGCAGGTAGCAGGTTTCGAGGTAGTCCGACTGTTCGGCCAGTTGCTCGATCGGGTAGCCGCGGTGCAGCAGCACGCCCTTGTCACCATCAATGTAGGTGATCTTCGACTCGCACGAAGCGGTCGCCATGAAGCCGGGGTCGAAGGTGAAGTGGCCGGATGCCCCCAACCCGCGGACGTCGATAACATCAGGACCAACGGTGCCGGTTAAAATGGGCAGCTCGACGGGGGCATTGCCCTCGATGACCAACTGCGCTTTTTTGTCAGCCATGTGGCCTCCTATTAATGCTTGAAATCATCAGACAGACCCCCCACGCAGGGCCCGCACCACTATAGAGGGATAAATTCGAATGTCAATTTGCCTAAAGGCTGGTTGAAACGCCCTCTGAGGCCTGATTTTTCACGAAATTCTCGCCCGTTTACGCCTTTTGTTCACTAAAGGCAATGCGCTATTCGGGCGAGTCCCTTGCGTTGTCATAAGCAGCCTAACTGTCTATACTCGGCAGCCGACTCCCAGAGGCTTTCAAGCCTGCCCTGCTGGGTGTCGTGCTCTCCTGGGTGGTGGGTACCTGACCAGTACACTTACCAACAACTTTGCCCTGTTCGCTAGGGGCTCTTCAGTGTGAAAAAAGCCGTGAAAAGCCAACGACCTGTAAACCTAGACCTAAGGACCATCAAACTCCCGATCACCGCATACACGTCCATTCTTCACCGTATTTCCGGCGTCATCCTGTTCCTCGGCATTGCCATCATGCTGTACGCATTGGGCAATTCGCTGGGTTCCGAGGAAGGCTTTGCCGAGGTGAAGGCGTGTCTGACCAGTCCGCTGGCCAAACTGGTGACCTGGGGCCTGCTGTCCGGCCTGCTGTACCACCTCGTCGCAGGTGTGCGCCACCTGATCATGGACATGGGTGTCGGTGAGACGCTGGAAGGCGGCAAGCTGGGCTCGAAAATCGTGATCGTCATCTCCGTGGTGCTGATCGTTCTGGCAGGAGTTTGGGTATGGTAACTAACGTCACGAACCTCTCGCGTTCGGGCCTCTACGACTGGATGGCGCAGCGCGTCTCGGCGGTCGTTCTCGCGGCTTATTTCATCTTCCTGATCGGCTACCTCGCCGTTCACCCAGGGATCGACTATGCCCAGTGGCACGGTCTGTTCACCAACAACGCGATGCGCATCTTCAGTCTGCTGGCACTCGTCGCTCTGGGCGCTCACGCCTGGGTCGGCATGTGGACCATTGCCACCGACTACCTGACGCCGATGGCGTTCGGCAAGTCGGCGACTGCGATCCGTTTCCTGTTCCAGGCTGTATGCGGCGTTGCGATGTTCGCGTACTTCGTCTGGGGTGTGCAGATTCTCTGGGGTATCTGATTCATGGCTAACATTCCAACCATTTCGTTCGACGCCATCATCATCGGTGGCGGCGGCGCAGGCATGCGCGCAGCGCTGCAACTGGCTCAAGGCGGCCACAAGACTGCCGTAGTCACCAAGGTGTTCCCGACCCGTTCGCACACCGTTTCCGCCCAGGGCGGCATCACCTGCGCCATCGCTTCGGCCGACCCGAACGACGACTGGCGCTGGCACATGTACGACACCGTCAAGGGTTCCGACTACATCGGTGACCAGGACGCGATCGAATACATGTGTCAGGAAGGCCCGGCCGCGGTCTTCGAGCTGGACCACATGGGTCTGCCGTTCTCGCGTACCGAAACCGGCCGTATCTATCAGCGTCCGTTCGGTGGCCAGTCCAAGGACTTCGGTAAAGGTGGCCAGGCCGCCCGTACCTGCGCAGCTTCCGACCGTACCGGTCACGCACTGCTGCACACCCTGTACCAGGGCAACCTGAAAGCAGGCACCACCTTCCTTAATGAGTACTACGCCGTAGACCTGGTGAAGAACCAGGACGGCGCTTTCGTCGGTGTGATCGCGATCTGCATCGAAACCGGCGAAACCATGTACATCAAGTCCAAGGCCACCGTACTGGCCACGGGCGGTGCAGGCCGTATCTACGCCTCCACCACCAACGCCCTGATCAATACCGGTGACGGTATCGGCATGGCCCTGCGTGCCGGTGTGCCGGTGCAGGACATCGAGATGTGGCAGTTCCACCCGACCGGTATCGCCGGCGCCGGTGTACTGGTTACCGAAGGCTGCCGCGGTGAAGGTGGCTACCTGATCAACGCCCACGGCGAGCGCTTCATGGAGCGTTACGCGCCGAACGCGAAGGACCTGGCTGGCCGCGACGTGGTTGCCCGTTCCATGGTCAAAGAGATCATCGCCGGCAACGGCGTGGGCCCGAACAAGGACCACGTACTGCTGAAGCTGGACCACCTGGGCGAGGAAGTGCTGCACAGCCGCCTGCCAGGCATCTGCGAACTGTCCAAGACCTTCGCCCACGTCGACCCTGTGGTCGCGCCGGTGCCGGTCATCCCGACCTGCCACTACATGATGGGCGGCGTTGCCACCAACATTCATGGCCAGGCCATCACCATGGACGCCGAAGGCAAGGACCACATCATTCCGGGCCTGTTCGCCGTAGGCGAAGTGGCGTGCGTATCGGTTCACGGTGCCAACCGCCTGGGCGGCAACTCGCTGCTCGACCTGGTGGTGTTCGGCCGTGCTGCCGGCCTGCACCTGGAAAAAGCCCTGAGCGATGGCGTCGAGTACCGCGATGCCAGCGACACTGACGTCGACGTTGCCCTGAACCGCCTGAGCAAGCTCAACGAGCGCACCACCGGTGAAGACGTTGCCAGCCTGAAGCGCGAGCTGCAGAGCTGCATGCAGAACTACTTCGGTGTATTCCGTACCGGCGAATACATGCAGAAGGGTATCGAGCAGTTGGCCGGTCTGCGTGACCGTATCGCCAACGTCAAGATCAACGACAAGTCCCAGGCCTTCAACACCGCGCGTATCGAAGCGCTGGAGCTGCAGAACCTGCTGGAAGTTGCCGAAGCTACCGCCATTGCGGCCGAAGCCCGTAAAGAGTCCCGCGGCGCGCACGCCCGTGAAGACTTCGAAGACCGTGACGACGAGAACTGGCTGTGCCACACCCTGTACTACCCGGGTGAGAAGCGCGTTGCCAAGCGTGGCGTCAACTTTGCGCCGAAGACCGTTCCGGCCTTCGAGCCAAAAATCCGGACTTACTAAGGGTGGCTGCTATGTTGAAAGTCGAAGTTTACCGCTACAACCCCGACACCGACTCGGCGCCCAAGATGGAGTCGTTCGACGTCGATACCGGCGGCAAGGACCTGATGGTTCTGGACGTGCTGGCACTGATCAAGGAAAAGGACGAGGGCTTCTCGTACCGTCGCTCCTGCCGTGAAGGCGTGTGCGGTTCCGATGGCATGAACATGAACGGCAAGAACGGCCTGGCCTGCATCACCCCGCTGTCGGGCGTGGTCAAGGGCAACAAGCTGGTGCTGCGTCCGCTGCCAGGCCTGCCGGTCATTCGTGACCTGGTGGTCGATATGAGCATCTTCTACAAGCAGTACGAGAAGGTGAAGCCATTCCTGCAGAACGACACCCCGGCTCCGGCCATCGAGCGTCTGCAGTCGCCGGAAGAGCGTGACAAGCTGGACGGTCTGTACGAGTGCATTCTGTGCGCCTGCTGCTCGACCTCCTGCCCATCGTTCTGGTGGAACCCGGACAAGTTCCTGGGCCCCGCCGCACTGCTGCAGGCCTACCGTTTCCTGGCCGACAGCCGCGATACCAAGACTCAGGAGCGCCTGGCGTCCCTGGATGACCCGTTCAGCGTATTCCGCTGCCGCGGGATCATGAACTGCGTGAACGTTTGCCCCAAGGGTCTGAACCCGACCAAGGCAATCGGCCACGTACGTAACATGCTGCTGCAAAGCGGCACCTGATTCAAAGCGTTGTACCTGCAGTAAGCCGAGGTGCGGGTGGTGAGCCCGCACTGAGGTAAAACTCGGGCTAGGGCCCACAAAGCCCGCGCCCATTACCTATGAAGATATGAGACCAGCAGGGGCTTTCCGGGCTGGTACCCGGAAAATCAGCAAGATCCAAGTGGCGTGGTTCAGTCGCTGTGTTCGGACTTTTCCAGGTTTGCTGTGGCTCTCGCCGATCAGTCCCCTAACCGAGGGTGACCAAGCATGCAAGAAAGCGTGATGCAGCGCATGTGGGATAGCGCCCACCTTTCAGGTGGTAACGCTGCATATGTGGAAGAGCTTTATGAGCTCTACCTGCACGACCCTAACGCTGTGCCAGAAGAGTGGCGCACTTACTTCCAGAAGTTGCCCGCCGACGGCAGCACCGCTACCGATGTATCGCACTCGACAATCCGCGACCATTTCGTACTGCTGGCAAAGAACCAGCGCCGCGCCCAACCGGTTTCCGCCGGGAGCGTGAGCAGTGAACACGAGAAGAAGCAGGTTGAAGTGCTGCGACTGATCCAGGCCTATCGTATGCGCGGCCATCAGGCTGCCAAGCTCGACCCGTTGGGGTTGTGGCAGCGTCCTGCGCCTGTAGACCTGTCGATCAATCACTACGGCTTGACCAATGCCGATCTTGATACGACCTTCCGTGCCGGCGACCTGTTCTTCGGCAAAGAGGAAGCGAGCCTACGCGAAATCTTCGAAGCACTGCAGAAGACATATTGTCGCACCATTGGCGCCGAGTTCACCCACATCGTCGATTCCGAGCAGCGCAGCTGGTTCCAGCAGCGTCTGGAAAGCGTGCGTGGCCGTCCTGAATTCTCCGCCGACGTGCAGGCGCACCTGCTCGAGCGCGTCACGGCCGGTGAGGGCCTGGAGAAGTACCTGGGCACCAAGTACCCAGGCACCAAGCGCTTCGGTCTGGAAGGCGGCGAAAGCCTGATCCCGATGCTCGACGAGATGATCCAGCGTTCCGGCTCGTACGGCACCAAGGAAGTCGTGATCGGCATGGCCCACCGTGGCCGTCTGAACGTGCTCGTCAACACCTTCGGCAAGAACCCGCGCGAGCTGTTCGACGAGTTCGAAGGCAAGAAGATGAACGAGCTGGGCTCCGGTGACGTTAAGTATCACCAGGGCTTCTCCTCCAACGTGATGACCCCGGGTGGCGAAGTTCACCTGGCCATGGCGTTCAACCCTTCCCACCTGGAAATCGTCTCGCCAGTGGTGGAAGGTTCGGTGCGTGCCCGTCAGGACCGTCGCAACGACACGGTCGGTGACAAGGTGCTGCCGATCTCGATCCACGGTGACGCCGCATTCGCCGGCCAAGGCGTGGTGCTGGAAACCTTCCAGATGTCGCAGACCCGCGGTTTCAAGACCGGCGGTACCGTGCACATCGTGATCAACAACCAGGTTGGTTTCACCATCAGCAACCCGCTGGACTCGCGTTCCACCGAGTACTGCACCGACGTCGCCAAGATGATCCAGGCGCCGATCCTGCACGTGAACGGTGATGACCCGGAAGCCGTGCTGTTCGTGACCCAGCTGGCCATCGATTACCGCATGCAGTTCAAGCGTGACGTGGTCATCGACCTGGTCTGCTACCGTCGTCGCGGCCACAACGAGGCTGACGAACCGAACGGCACCCAGCCGCTGATGTACCAGCAGATCACCAAGCAGCGCACCACCCGCGAGCTGTATGCCGATCAGCTGATCAGCGCCGGCCGTATCGACGCCGAGCGTGCTCAGGCCAAGATCGACGAATACCGCAACGCCCTGGACAACGGTCTGCACGTGGTGAAAAGCCTGGTCAAGGAGCCGAACCGCGAGCTGTTCGTCGACTGGCGTCCGTACCTGGGCCACGCCTGGACCGCGCGTCACGACACCCGTTTCGACCTCAAGACCCTGCAGGACCTGTCGGCCAAGCTGCTTGAGCTGCCGGAAGGTTTCGTGGTTCAGCGCCAGGTCTCGAAGATCTACGAAGATCGCCAGAAGATGCAGGCCGGTGGCTTGCCGATCAACTGGGGTTATGCAGAGACCATGGCCTACGCCACCCTGCAGTTCGAAGGTCACCCGATCCGCATGACCGGCCAGGACATCGGCCGTGGCACCTTCTCGCACCGTCACGCGGTGCTGCACAACCAGAAGGACGCCAGCACCTACGTACCGCTGCAGAACCTGTTCCCGGGCCAGCCGAAGTTCGAGCTGTACGACTCCTTCCTGTCGGAAGAAGCGGTACTGGCCTTCGAATACGGCTACTCGACCACCACGCCGAACGCGCTGGTGATCTGGGAAGCCCAGTTCGGCGACTTCGCCAACGGTGCGCAAGTGGTGATCGACCAGTTCATCACCAGCGGCGAGCACAAGTGGGGCCGCCTGTGCGGTCTGACCATGCTGCTGCCGCACGGTTATGAAGGGCAGGGCCCGGAGCACTCCTCCGCGCGTCTGGAGCGTTACCTGCAGCTGTGCGCCGAGCACAACATCCAGGTCTGCGTACCGACCACCCCGGCACAGATCTACCATCTGCTGCGTCGCCAGGTCATCCGTCCGCTGCGCAAGCCGCTGATCGTCCTGACGCCGAAGTCGCTGCTGCGCCACAAGCTGGCCATCTCGACCTTGGAAGACCTGGCAGAAGGCTCGTTCCAGACCGTGATCCCGGAAATCGATACCCTCGATCCGGCCAAGGTCGAACGCCTGATCCTGTGCAGCGGCAAGGTCTACTACGACCTGCTGGAAAAACGCCGTGCCGAAGGCCGCGAAGACATCGCCATCGTGCGTATCGAGCAGCTGTATCCGTTCCCTGAGGACGACCTGATCGAAATCCTCGCGCCTTACACCAACCTCAAGCATGCAGTGTGGTGTCAGGAAGAGCCGATGAACCAGGGCGCCTGGTACAGCAGCCAGCACCACATGCGCCGTATCCTGGGCCGCCACAACAAGGCACTGGTCCTGGAATACGCCGGCCGCGACGCTTCTGCCGCGCCAGCCTGTGGTTACGCTTCGAAGCACGCCGAACAGCAGGAAAAACTGCTGCAAGACGCCTTCACTGTCTAACGCCTTCGCGCACCTGAAACCGAATTTAAGGAAACACAGATAATGGCTATCGAGATCAAAGCCCCAACCTTCCCGGAATCGGTTGCCGATGGCACCGTTGCCACCTGGCACAAGCAGCCGGGCGACGCCGTCAAGCGTGACGAGCTGATCGTCGACATCGAGACCGACAAGGTCGTCCTGGAAGTGCTGGCCACCGCCGACGGCGTGCTGGGCGCCATCGTCAAGGGCGAGGGCGACACCGTCCTGTCCGACGAAGTGCTGGGTTCGATCGTTGAAGGCGGCGCTGCTGCCGCTGCGCCTGCCGCCGCCGCTGCCCCGGCCGCTGCCCCGGCTGCCGCTGCTGCCGCCGACGCTGGCGAAGACGACCCGGTCGCCGCTCCTGCCGCGCGCAAGCTGGCTGAAGAGAACGGCATCGACCTGGCTGCCGTTGCCGGCACCGGCAAAGGCGGTCGCATCACCAAGGAAGACGTGGTTGCAGCCGTTGCCAACAAGAAGTCGGCTCCTGCCGCAGCTCCGGCTGCCAAGCCTGCTGCCGCTGCCGCCGCTGTTGTGGTTGCCGCTGGCGACCGCACCGAGAAGCGTGTGCCGATGACCCGCCTGCGCGCCAAGATCGCCGAGCGTCTGGTCGAAGCCCAGTCGAACATGGCCATGCTGACCACCTTCAACGAAGTCGACATGACCGAAGTCATGGCCCTGCGTTCGAAGTACAAGGACCTGTTCGAGAAGACCCACAACGGCGTACGCCTGGGCTTCATGTCGTTCTTCGTCAAGGCGGCTACCGAAGCGCTGAAGCGCTTCCCGGCAGTCAACGCCTCGATCGACGGCAACGACATCGTCTACCACGGTTTTGCTGACGTCGGCGTTGCCGTCTCCAGCGACCGCGGCCTGGTGGTTCCGGTTCTGCGTAACGCCGAGTCGATGAGCCTGGCAGAAATCGAGAACGGCATCGCCACCTTCGGCAAGAAAGCCCGTGACGGCAAACTGTCGATCGAAGAGATGACCGGCGGTACCTTCACCATCACCAACGGTGGTACCTTCGGCTCGATGATGTCGACCCCGATCGTCAACCCGCCACAGGCTGCCATTCTCGGCATGCACAACATCATCCAGCGTCCGATGGCCATCAACGGCCAGGTGGTAATCCGCCCGATGATGTACCTGGCGCTGTCCTACGATCACCGCCTGATCGACGGCAAGGAAGCGGTAACCTTCCTGGTAACCATCAAGAACCTGCTGGAAGATCCGTCTCGCCTGCTGCTGGACATCTAATCGCGCAGCTGCAAGCCGCAAGCCGCACGCTTCAAGTAGAAGCCTGCCGGTCTTGCAGCTTGCAGCTTGCCGCTTGAAGCTAAAAAGGAATCTTTTATGACCCAGAAATTCGACGTAGTGGTGATTGGTGCAGGTCCTGGCGGCTATGTAGCTGCCATCAAGGCTGCCCAACTCGGTCTGAAGACTGCCTGTATCGAGAAGTACACCGACGCCGAGGGCAAGCTGGCCCTGGGCGGCACCTGCCTGAACGTAGGTTGCATTCCTTCCAAGGCGCTGCTGGACAGCTCCTGGAAATACAAGGAAGCCAAAGAGAGCTTCAACGTCCACGGTATCTCCACTGGCGAAGTGAAGATGGACGTCGCCGCGATGGTTGGCCGCAAGGCCGGTATCGTCAAGAACCTGACCGGCGGTGTTGCCACCCTGTTCAAGGCCAACGGCGTTACTTCGATCCAGGGCCACGGCAAGCTGCTGGCTGGCAAGAAAGTCGAAGTCACCAAGGCTGACGGCACCACCGAAGTCATCGAAGCCGAGAACGTGATCCTGGCTTCCGGCTCGCGTCCGATCGACATTCCGCCGGCTCCGGTCGACCAGAACGTCATCGTCGACTCCACCGGCGCCCTGGAATTCCAGACCGTTCCGAAGCGCCTGGGCGTTATCGGTGCTGGCGTGATCGGCCTGGAGCTGGGTTCGGTCTGGGCTCGCCTGGGTGCTGAAGTCACCGTGCTGGAAGCCCTGGACACCTTCCTGATGGCTGCCGACACCGCCGTGTCGAAAGAAGCCCAGAAGACCCTGACCAAGCAAGGCCTGGACATCAAGCTGGGCGCTCGCGTGACCGGCTCGAAAGTCAACGGCAACGAAGTCGAAGTGACCTACACCAACGCCGAAGGCGAGCAGAAGATCACCTTCGACAAGCTGATCGTTGCGGTCGGCCGTCGTCCGGTAACCACCGACCTGCTGGCTGCCGACAGCGGCGTGACCATCGACGAGCGTGGCTACATCTTCGTCGACGATCACTGCGCCACCAGCGTACCGGGCGTATTCGCCATCGGTGACGTGGTTCGCGGCATGATGCTGGCCCACAAAGCCTCGGAAGAGGGCATCATGGTCGTCGAGCGCATCAAGGGCCATAAAGCCCAGATGAACTACGACCTGATCCCGTCGGTTATCTACACCCACCCGGAGATCGCGTGGGTCGGCAAGACCGAACAGGCGTTGAAAGCCGAAGGCGTTGAGGTTAACGTGGGCACCTTCCCGTTCGCGGCCAGCGGCCGTGCGATGGCAGCCAACGACACCGGTGGTTTCGTCAAGGTCATCGCCGATGCCAAGACCGACCGCGTACTGGGTGTACACGTGATCGGCCCGTCCGCTGCCGAGCTGGTTCAGCAGGGCGCGATCGCAATGGAATTCGGCACCAGTGCCGAGGATCTGGGCATGATGGTCTTCAGCCATCCAACCCTGTCCGAAGCGCTGCATGAAGCAGCGCTGGCAGTGAATGGCGGTGCCATTCACGTCGCCAACCGTAAGAAGCGTTAATTATAAGAAACCACGGCGGGCTGCCCGTCGTGGGTCTTGCGTGCAAGACTCACCGCGGAACGTCCGCCGGACCGGATCACACGGGAAAACCCGGGGTCAACGGTCACAGGTGGTGCGGCGCCAGTAATGGCGCAGCGCCGAAGCGCAGTACCTAACGAAGACGGTAAAAAGCATGAATCTTCACGAGTATCAGGGTAAGCAGCTGTTCGCTGAATACGGCCTGCCAGTTTCCAAGGGTTTCGCAGTCGACACCCCTGAAGCTGCAGCAGAAGCCTGCGACAAGATCGGCGGTTCCGAGTGGGTTGTTAAGGCCCAGGTTCACGCGGGTGGTCGCGGTAAAGCGGGCGGCGTCAAGCTGGTTCGCAGCAAGGAAGACGCCAAGGCGTTCGCTGCCCAGTGGCTGGGCAAGCGTCTGGTGACCTACCAGACCGACGCCAACGGTCAGCCAGTGACCAAGATCCTGGTCGAATCCTGCACTGACATCGCCAAAGAGCTGTACCTGGGCGCTGTAGTCGATCGCTCGAGCCGCCGCATCGTGTTCATGGCTTCCACCGAAGGTGGCGTGGACATCGAGAAGGTCGCTCACGAAACTCCTGAGAAGATCATCAAGGCGACTATCGATCCGCTGGTCGGCGCTCAGCCGTTCCAGGGTCGTGAACTGGCATTCCAGCTGGGTCTGGAAGGCAAGCAAGTTGCACAGTTCGCCAAGATTTTCGTAGGCCTGGCCAAGCTGTTCAAAGAACACGACCTGGCCCTGCTGGAAGTCAACCCGCTGGTCATCAAGGCCGACGGCGACCTGCACTGCCTGGATGCGAAGATCAATATCGACGCAAACGCCATGTACCGTCAGCCTAAGCTGAAAACCTTCCACGACCCGTCCCAGGACGATCCTCGTGAAGCCCACGCAGCCAGCTTCGAGCTGAACTACGTGGCGCTGGAAGGCAACATCGGCTGCATGGTCAACGGTGCCGGCCTGGCCATGGGTACCATGGACATCGTCAACCTGCACGGCGGCAAACCAGCCAACTTCCTCGACGTTGGCGGCGGTGCCACCAAAGAGCGCGTTACCGAAGCGTTCAAGATCATTCTGTCCGACAGCAATGTCGCGGCCGTTCTGGTCAACATCTTCGGCGGCATCGTTCGCTGCGACATGATTGCCGAAGGCATCATCGGTGCAGTGAAAGAAGTCGGCGTTAAAGTTCCGGTCGTCGTTCGCCTCGAAGGCAACAACGCTGAACTGGGCGCTAAAGTACTGGCAGAAAGCGGTTTGAACATCATTGCGGCAACCAGCCTGACCGACGCTGCTCAACAAGTTGTAAAAGCTGCGGAGGGCAAGTAATGAGCGTCCTGATCAATAAAGACACCAAAGTCATCTGCCAGGGCTTCACCGGCTCGCAGGGTACTTTCCACTCCGAACAAGCCATCGCCTACGGCACCAAGATGGTCGGCGGCGTTACCCCAGGCAAGGGTGGCACCACCCACCTGGGCCTGCCGGTGTTCAACACCGTCAAGGAAGCCGTACAAGCTACCGGCGCTGACGCTTCGGTGATCTACGTTCCGGCTCCGTTCTGCAAAGACTCGATCCTGGAAGCTGCCTTCGGCGGCATCAAGCTGATCGTCTGCATCACCGAGGGTATCCCTACCCTCGACATGCTGGATGCCAAGGTCAAGTGCGACGAGCTGGGCGTTACCCTGATCGGCCCTAACTGCCCAGGTGTCATCACCCCGGGCGAGTGCAAGATCGGCATCATGCCAGGCCACATCCACCTGCCAGGCAAGGTCGGTATCGTGTCGCGTTCCGGCACCCTGACCTACGAAGCTGTGAAGCAGACCACCGACGCCGGTTTCGGCCAGTCGACCTGCGTCGGCATCGGCGGTGACCCGATCCCAGGCTCCAACTTCATCGACATCCTGAAGCTGTTCCAGGAAGACCCGAAGACCGAAGCGATCGTCATGATCGGTGAGATCGGCGGTTCGGCTGAAGAAGAAGCCGCGGCCTACATCAAGGCGCACGTGACCAAGCCAGTGGTTTCCTACATCGCTGGTGTGACCGCTCCTGCGGGCAAGCGTATGGGCCACGCTGGCGCCATCATTTCCGGCGGCAAGGGCACTGCGGACGAGAAATTCGCCGCGCTGCAGGACGCTGGTGTGAAGACCGTGCGTTCCCTGGCTGACATCGGCAAGGCCCTGGCCGAGCTGACTGGCTGGGAAGCCAAGAAGTAAGTAACACGTAGTACCCCCCACGCGCACAAAGGCCACCTTCGGGTGGCCTTTGTCGTTTCTGGGTGGGGTGTTTCCACGGAATCCTGAAGACCCTCTGGTCCTTCTGTAGTCATGTTCAAGGCGATGCTGATTGCGTTGATCACGACGCTCGATCGCTTTCATAGGTTTTTTCGCACAGACAGCGCAGTAGATGCCTGACAAAATTTTCGCCGTCACAGAGTCATCCAGACGACAAACACATACGCACATCGGACAAGCAGCACCGTTGCAGTGCGTTTAGTGGGTAAAACGGTTACCCTACGCGTTCACTCTGTGCCCGTGCCCCAAAAGGGAACGACACGCTAAACGGGTCTGGCTCATCAAGCCGGGCAACATTTCCCTCATTCATGGGGAAATTCCCTCACGAACCCCGATTTCAGCAGTGTGGTACTACCTTAAATGAAAGTGTTAAAAGGCCAGGATATCCTGGCGCTTGGCTTTATGACGTTTGCGCTTTTTGTTGGCGCCGGCAATATCATCTTCCCGCCCATCGTTGGCTTGCAGTCCGGTCCACACGTGTGGATGGCGGCACTGGGCTTCCTCGTCACCGCGGTAGGCCTGCCGGTCATCACCGTGGTCGCGCTGGCCAAGGTCGGCGGCGGCATGGACGCCCTGAGCAGCCCGATCGGCAAGTTCTTCGGTGGCCTGCTGGCGGCCGTGTGCTACCTCTCGGTCGGCCCGCTGTTCGCCACCCCGCGCACCGCGACCGTCTCGTTCGAGGTGGGCGTGGCCCCGCTGACCGGTGAAAGCCCGCTGGCGTTGTTCATCTACAGCCTGGTGTATTTCCTCGTGGTGCTGGCTGTGTCGATGTATCCGGGCAAGCTGCTCGATACCGTCGGCCGCTTCCTCGCCCCGCTGAAGATCATCGCCCTGGCCGCCCTCGGCATTGCCGCGTTCATGCTGCCGGCGGGCACCATCGGTGAAGCGCAGCCGCAATACGTTGCCGCGCCGTTTTCCCAGGGCTTCATCAACGGCTACCTGACCATGGACACCCTCGGTGCGCTGGTCTTCGGCATCGTCATCGTCAACGCCATCCGTTCGCGCGGCGTGGAGTCGCCGAAGCTGATCACCCGCTACGCCATCATCGCCGGCCTGATCGCCGGTGTGGGCCTGGCGCTGGTGTACATCAGCCTGTTCCGCCTGGGCGCGGGCAGCCATGAAATCGCCGCTGGCGCCACCAACGGCGCGGCCGTTCTGCATGCCTACGTGCAGCACACCTTCGGCTCCCTGGGCAGCGGCTTCCTCGCCGTGCTGATCGCCCTGGCCTGCCTGGTGACCGCGGTTGGCCTGACCTGCGCCTGCGCCGAGTACTTCAGCCAGATCCTGCCGCTGTCGTACCGCGCCCTGGTGGTGATCCTGGCCGGCTTCTCGCTGCTGATCTCCAACCTCGGCCTGACCAAGCTGATCATGTTCTCGATCCCGGTACTCACCGCGATCTATCCGCCGTGCATCGTGGTGGTGGGCCTGAGCTTCGTCAAAGAGCTGTGGAACTCGCCGGTGCGCATCCTGGCGCCGGTAATGCTGGTGTCGCTGCTGTTCGGCATGGTCGACGCGATCAAGGGCAGCAGCCTCGCGCACATGCTGCCGGACGCCATGGCCCACCTGCCGCTGAGCGAGCAGGGCCTGGCCTGGCTGGTGCCTTCGGTGATCACCCTCGGCGTTGCCGTGGCCTGTGACCGCATGCTCGGCAAGCCGCGCGAAGTGCTGGCCTGATGCGATGAAGCCTGAGGGCTGGCGCCGGCCACAAGCCAACAGGGTGCCAGCCGCAGGTGAAAATCGAAAACCCCGCTGCCTGTGAAGGCGCGGGGTTTTTTATTGCCTGCCCCTACGCTATCGCGGGGCAAGCCCGCTCCCACGTTTGCGTCACAGTCCCGGAGCGTGGGAGCGGGCTTGCCCCGCGATTTTTTGCATGCCGCGTGCCTTTTGCCGAATCCAGGCGTCGAAAGCCGGTCTACCTCTTTTCTGTGCGGGTATCTGCATGAGCTTCATCCAAAACAACCTCGGCAATCTGCTGGCCGTGTGCTGGTTCGCCATCTGTTGGGGCGGTTACACCCGCTATGCGCTATGGAAAGGCCGCGACACGGCATGCCTGGCCAGCGTGCTGCACTTGTACCGCGAAGACTGGATGCGCCGCATGCTGCTGCGCGACAACCGCATCGCCGACGCCAGCGTGATTGGCAACCTGGAGCGCAATGCATCGTTCTTTGCTTCCAGTACCCTGATCATTCTCGCCGGCATCCTCACCGTGCTCGGTGCCTCCGACCGGGCGCTGTCGTTGTTGGCCGACCTGCCGCTGGTGCAGCAGGCCTCGCAGGGGATGTCGGAGATCAAGCTGTTGTGCCTGGCGACGGTGTTCGTCTACGCCTTCTTCACCTTCAGCTGGTGCATGCGCCAGTACAACTTCGCTGCGGTGCTGGTGGGGTCGGCGCCGATGATCGGCGAGCGCCAGGTGAGTGAACTGGAGCGCAATGCCTTCGCGTCGCGAGCGGCGCGGGTGTTATCCCTGGCGGCCAACCAGTTCAACCTCGGACTGCGTTCGTACTACTTCGGCATGGCCATGTTGAGCTGGTTCATCAGCCCGTGGCTGTTCATGGTCATGAGTGTCGGGGTGGTGTTCATTCTGTATCGCCGCGAGTTCCACTCCCATGTGCTTGAAGTGATGGTGTTCACGCCCACTCAAAGTGCAGCGGTAGAGGCAAGCAAGGAAACTTCGGTAATCAACAACTGAAGCGTTTCATCTAGAATCAACAGGCACAAAAAAACCCGACATTGTCGGGTTTTTTTGTTTTGGCCAATTACTGCTTGGCAGGCTCGCTCGGCGCTGGGGCAGCCGGAGTAGCCGGGGCAGCTTCTTCGGCGGCTTTCTGTTGCGCTTCGGCCTGATCTTTGGCGGCTTCGGCGTTTTCCTTGGCGGCTTCGTTCATCTTATCCTGAGCTTCGCCCATCTTTTCCTGGGCTTGCTCGGCGTGTTGCTGTGCGTCCTGGGCTTTGTCTTCGCTCGCTTTATCGCAAGCAGCCAGGCCCATGGCAGCGGCCAGCATCAGAGCAAAAGCAAAAGGTTTACGCATGGGGTGTCTCTCCTGGGTGGAATAACTTTACTTGTTCCTAAGAGTTCACCGCGGGCGGATAAGTTCCACGAATGTTAAAGATATATAACTGCCTGGCCTATATAGACTTTTCACTGATTTTATGCAGCGAGGGTGTATGAACGAAACGCCATTGATGGCCATGGCCGAGCGATTTCTCTCAGCCTTGAAACACTGCCAGTTATTGCAGATGCGCGTGCAGCATGCCGATGCCCAAGGCATGACCCTGGTGCTGCCCTGGTCGCCGGCGATTGTCGGCAATCCGCAGAACGGCGCGGTGCATGGCGGTGCATTGACCACACTGATGGACACCACCTGCGGCATGGCGACTTTATGCGCGCTGGAGCGTTTCGAGGTGTGCCCGACGTTGGACCTGCGCATCGACTACATGCACCCGGCCGAGGCCGGCAAGGACATCTATGGCCATGCCCAGTGCTACCGAGTCACCCGCGACGTGATCTTTACCCGTGGCAGTGCCTACCAGGACGACCCGTCGCAGCCGATCTGCCAGGTGGTCGGCACCTTCATGCGCCTGGGCCAGGACATCAAGGGCGGCATCCGCTTCGGCAACAGCCTCAAGGAGCCACGCCAATGATCCCTGCAGGCACTCGCCAGCAGTTGAACGAAGCCCACACCCGTGGCGATTACCGCCCGTTGCTGGCGCTGATTCCCTACGCCGGGCTGATCGGCATCGAATGCGAGCGCCAGGGCGACGACCTGTTGTTCCGCCTGCCGGCCTGCGAGAACAACATCGGCAACCCGCTGCTCCCGGCCATCCACGGTGGCGTCATCGCCGGCTTCATGGAGCTGTCCGCGGCGCTGTACCTGCTGATCTACAGCGAAAGCGCGAGCATCCCGAAAATCATTGATTTTTCCATCGACTACCTGCGTGCCGGCCACTACCGCGATACCTTCGCCCAGTGCCAGCTATGGCGCCAGGGCCGGCGTGTGACCAACGTTGCCATCACCGCCTGGCAGGCCGATCGCGACACGCCCATCGCCACCGCCCGTGCGCACTTCAAGATCGAACCCGAGAAACCGCTCGAATAGCCCCTTGAAATGGTCGGACAAGCCCCCATCTGCTGAACATCCGCCAAGAAATGCAGGCCCACGGGGTCGCCAGGCGTCACCTACCAACAGATTGGAGTTTGAAGACGATGAGTGTGGAGACTCAAAAAGAAACCCTGGGCTTCCAGACCGAGGTCAAGCAACTGCTGCACCTCATGATTCATTCCCTGTATTCGAACAAGGAAATCTTCCTCCGCGAGCTGATTTCCAACGCCTCCGACGCTGCCGACAAGCTGCGCTTCGAAGCCCTGGCCAAGCCTGAACTGCTCGAGGGCGACGCCGACCTGAAGATTCGCGTGAGCTTCGACAAGGCCGCCAACACCGTGACCCTCGAGGACAACGGTATCGGCATGAGCCGCGAAGACGTCATCGCGCACCTGGGTACCATTGCCAAGTCCGGCACCGCCGACTTCATGAAGAACCTCACCGGTGACCAGAAGAAAGATTCGCACCTGATCGGCCAGTTCGGCGTGGGCTTCTACTCGGCATTCATCGTCGCCGACAAAGTCGACGTGTTCAGCCGCCGCGCCGGCCTGCCGGCCGCCGAAGGCGTGCACTGGTCGTCCAAGGGCGAGGGCGAGTTCGAAGTTGCCACTGTCGACAAGCCGCAGCGCGGCACCCGCATCGTTCTGCACCTGAAAAGTGGTGAAGACGAGTTCGCCGATGGCTGGCGCCTGCGCAACATCGTCAAGAAGTACTCCGACCATATCGCCCTGCCGATCGAGCTGCCCAAGGAGCAGGCCGAAGCCGCCGAGGGTGAAGAGCAACCGGCGCAGGAGTGGGAAACCGTCAACCGCGCCAGCGCCCTGTGGACCCGTTCGCGCACCGATGTGAAGGACGAGGAATACCAGGAGTTCTACAAGCACATCGGCCATGACTTCGAGAACCCGCTGGCCTGGAGCCACAACAAGGTCGAAGGCAAGCTCGAGTACAGCTCGCTGCTGTACGTGCCGGCCCGCGCGCCGTTCGACCTGTACCAGCGCGAAGCGCCACGCGGCCTGAAGCTCTATGTGCAGCGCGTGTTCATCATGGACCAGGCCGAATCGTTCCTGCCGCTGTACCTGCGTTTCATCAAAGGCGTGGTCGATTCCAACGACCTGTCGCTGAACGTCTCCCGCGAGATCCTGCAGAAGGATCCGATCATCGATTCGATGAAAACCGCGCTGACCAAGCGCGTGCTGGACATGCTGGAGAAGCTGGCCAAGAACGAACCCGAGCAGTACAAGGGCTTCTGGAAGAACTTCGGCCAGGTGCTGAAGGAAGGCCCGGCCGAAGACTTCGCCAACAAAGAGAAGATCGCCGGCCTGCTGCGCTTTGCCTCGACCCACGATGACAGTGGCGAGCAGAGCGTCGCCCTGGCTGACTACCTGGCTCGCGCCAAGGAAGGCCAGGACAAGATCTACTTCCTCACCGGCGAATCCTACGCCCAGGTGAAGAACAGCCCGCACCTGGAAGTCTTCCGCAAGAAAGGCATCGAAGTGCTGCTGCTCACCGACCGCATCGACGAGTGGCTGATGAGCTACCTCAGCGATTTCGATGGCAAGGCCTTCGTCGATGTCGCCCGTGGCGACCTGGACCTGGGCAAGCTGGACTCCGAAGAGGACAAGAAAGCCCAGGAAGAAGTGGCCAAGGACAAGGAAGGCCTGGTCGAGCGCCTCAAGGGCGCGCTGGGTGACAGCGTTGCCGAAGTGCGCGTTTCGCACCGCCTGACCGACTCGCCGGCGATCCTCGCCATCGGCGAGCAGGACCTGGGCCTGCAGATGCGCCAGATCCTCGAAGCCAGCGGGCAGAAGGTACCGGATTCCAAGCCGATCTTCGAGTTCAACCCAAGCCACCCGCTGATCGAGAAGCTCGATGGCGAGCAGAGCGAAGACCGCTTCGCCGAGCTGTCGCACATCCTGTTCGACCAGGCGGCACTGGCGGCCGGTGACAGCCTGAAGGACCCGGCGGCTTATGTCCGTCGCCTCAACAAGCTACTGGTCGAGCTGTCTGCTTGAGTTGATGCACAGAAAAGCCCGCTTCGGCGGGCTTTTTTATTCATGCCTAAATGCCCAACCGTGGGAGCGGCGGTGCGCCGATGCGACTTGCCCCGCGAAAAGAGTGAAAGAGTCTAGAATTCGCACAACCGTGAATGCCAAGGAGTGTTGAATGAGCAAGGTCATCGTCGAGTCGCTGGTTTATCACCTGTCCGGCAAAACCTATGAAAGCCGCCTGGTCTATGCTCCCGGCGCACTGCCGCAGCCGGGCCTGGTGATGGCGCCGAACTGGATGGGGATTGGCGAAGGTGCCGAGCGCATCGCCAAGGAAGTGGCGGAGCAGGGCTATGTGGTGTTGATTGCCGACCTTTACGGGCAATCGGTGCGGCCGTCCAATGCCGATGAGGCTGGGGCGGCGATGATGCCGCTGAAGAACGATCGCGCCGAGCTGCGCAAACGCATGCAGGAAGCCCTGGCGCAGTTGCTGGGCCAGTCCAAGGCCCTGCTGGAACCGGGCAAAGTGGCTACCTTCGGCTTCTGCTTCGGCGGTTGCTGCGCCTTGGAACTGGCGCGTACCGGTGCCGATCTGAAGGCGGCCGTGTCGTTCCACGGCACGCTGGATACGCCGAACCCGGCAGACGCCAAGCGCATCAAAGGCGCTGTGCTGGTGCTGCACGGTGCATCCGACCCACTGGTGCCGAAAGAACAGTTGCCGGCCTTCGAAGACGAGATGAATGCCGCCAAGGTCGACTGGCAGTTGCTCAGCTACGGCGGTGCGGTGCACTCGTTCACCGACCCGAATGCCAATGTGCCGGGCAAGATGCAGTACGACCGACGCACGTCGGAGCGGGCATTCCGCTCGATGCATAACCTGCTCAGCGAAGTGTTCCGCGGTTGAATGTAAAAGGGGCTGCTGCGCAGCCCTTCGCGGGTAAACCCGCTCCCACAGGGATCTCGTGACCTTCAGTGGGAGCGGGTTTACCCGCGAAGGGCCGCAAAGCGGCCCCGCATCAACGCGGCAATTCGATCCGTCCGTTTTCCCCAGGCACCACCGGCCAATCTCCCGCCGCCCAACGCGCTCGCGCTTGCTCGATCAACTCCGGGTCACTGGCCACGAAATTCCAGTTCATCCGCCGCGGCCCATCCAGCGGTTCGCCGCCAATCAGCACCAACTGGCATTCTTCCTCGGCATACAGCGTCACCTCTTCCCCTTCCTGCAGCACGATCATGCTGCAGACCTCGACCTGCTCGTCGTTCATGAACAGCTCACCGTCCAGCAGATACAGTGCCCGCTGCGCATGTTCGTCGGGCACCACCAGCGTCGTGGCCGATTGCATGTGCACGTGGGCATACAGGGTAGGGGAGAGCACCGGCACTGGCGACTCCAGGCAAAAACCATTTCCGGCGATCATGCGGATCTGCACCCCAAGGCTGTCACTGACTGGCAGGCTCGCCGCCGGATGATGGCTGTAGCTCGGCATGCCCTGCTCGTGCTCGCGGGGCGACGCCAGCCACACCTGCAGCCCGTGTAGCCGTGAACCCTTGGCCAGCAGGTCGGCAGGTGTGCGCTCCACATGGGCCACGCCGCCTCGCGCCGTCATCCAGCTCACATCCCCTGGCCGCACACGCTGGTCCGAGCCCAGGCTGTCCTTGTGCTGAATTTCGCCTTCGAACAGGTAGGTAAGGGTCGACAGGCCGATATGCGGATGCTGGCGGATATCCATGCCGCTGCCCGGGGCGTAGTCGGTCTCGAGCATATGGTCGAAGAACACGAATGGCCCGACGCTGCGGCACTGGGCCGAGGGCAGCGGGCGCAGGATCGGCTGGCCCTCGACCGATTCAGCGCGGGGGCGGATGACCAAGGGGCTGCTCATGGGGATACTCCGGAGTGGGCAGGGGAACTGCCCCAAGCATAGCGGTTCGCGTGCTGGCACTGAACCGTCAAGGCGGCTGCTCGAGGATTACCCCAATCTTTACGTCGACCTGCCCTGGAGCGTGCTCGAACCTTTCTTGCTGGATGCCGAAGGCGTGCCTCGCCAAGCCTGGCTGCAGTTGGTAGAGCGCTTTCCTGGGCGGTTCATGCTTGGCTCTGACCTAGTGGGGCGCTTCCACAGCCTTGGCGAGCAGCTTCATGGCTTCAAGCCGTTTCTCGATGCCCTGCCGGTGGCGGTCGCGAACAAGCTGGCACGCGACAATTTCCTTGCCGTGCTACCCAAGGCGGCAAAGCAGGACAAGTAGCGTTTTGATATCGCGTTTTTGTCTTACGCAAATTTCGAGCCGCCCGATACCTTCTTTAAGCGACGGAACAATACCTTTGGGAGGGATCCTGAAATGAGCCTCAGACGCTTGAATATCGCCCCGCGCGCCGGGATCGGCTTCGGCATCATGGCCTTGCTGGTGGTGGCGCTGGGCAGTTTCGCCCTGCAACAGATGACGAACATGCGTCAGCAGGCCGAGCAGGTGGACGACAACTGGCTGCCCAGCATCATCTCGGTGGGCAGCATGAGCCAGGACATGCTGCGCATTCGCGCGCTCACCCTGCGCCTGCTGGTCAACACCGACAGCACGGCGCAGCAGCAGAACCGTGCCCGCATCGAGGAGATCAAGGCCGGCCTGAGCAAGGCCCAGCAGCGCTATGACGCGCTGATCGTGCTGCCGGAGGAGCGCACCCTGTTCGACCGCTACCTGGGCCTCGAAGGCCAGTACATGACCTTGCAGGGCCAGGTGGTGCAGTTGGCCAGCGATGGCCGTATCGAAGCGGCAGCGGCGCTGGTCAATGGCGAGATCAATCAGATCGCCGATCAGATGACGGCCAGCCTCAACGAATTGATCGCGCTGAACACTCACCATGCCGGGCTGGCCACCACCACGGCCGAGTCGGTCTACAGTGCCGCGCGGGTCTGGGTCATGGGGCTGCTGCTGGTGGCCCTGACCTTAACAGTGGTGCTGGCCATGGCTCTCACCCGCAGCATCGTGCGCCCCCTCGGGCAGTCGCTGAAAGTGGCCGAAACGGTCGCCACCGGCGACCTGACGCCGCAGATCGCCGTGCATGGCGATGACGAGCCGGCGCGCCTGCTGGCGGCGCTCAAAAGCATGCAGCAAAGCCTGCGCGAGACCATCGGGCGGATTTCCGACTCGGCCAGTCAGTTGGCATCGGCCTCCGAAGAGCTCAGCGCGGTGACCGAGGATGCCACCCGCGGCCTGCAGCAGCAGAGCCTGGAGATCGAACAGGCGGCCACGGCGGTCAACCAGATGACCGCGGCCGTGGAGGAGGTGGCGAGCAATGCCGTGGCCACCTCGGAAGCTTCTGCCGAATCCGACCGCATCGCCCGCCAGGGCCGCGCACAGGTGCAGGCCACGGTCACCGCTATTGAAGCGCTGGCCAGTGGCGTGGCCGGCAATGCCGAAGAGGTCGGCCAATTGGCCCAGCAGGTGCACGATATCAGCAAGGTGCTGGAGGTGATCGGTTCGATCGCCGAGCAGACCAACCTGCTGGCGCTCAACGCCGCCATCGAGGCGGCACGGGCCGGCGAGGCCGGTCGCGGGTTTGCCGTGGTGGCCGACGAAGTGCGGGCGTTGGCCCATCGCACCCAGGCTTCGACCCGCGAGATCGAGCAGATGATCGTGGCTATCCAGGGCGGTGCCGAGCGTGCCGTACAGGGCATGCAGCAAAGTGATGCGCGGGCCCGCTCGACCCTCGATGGCGCCCATGCCGCCGGTGCGGCGCTGGAAGCGATTGCCGGGGCCATCGGCCAGATCAACGAGCGCAACCTGGTGATCGCCAGTGCGTCGGAGCAGCAGGCCCAGGTGGCGCGGGAGGTGGACCGTAACCTGACCACCATTCGCGACCTGGCGCATCAGTCTTCAGCCGGCGCCGAGCAAACCTCGGCGGCGAGCCAGTCGCTATCGCGGCTGGCGGTGGACTTGAACACCCTGGTACAGCGGTTTTCGGTCTGACGGCTGTGTTTGCCTCATCGCCGGCAAGCCGGCTCCCACATTGATCGCGCCATCCTCAAGGCCTGTGTCATGCCTGTGGGAGCTGGCTTGCCAGCGATGAGGGCGGTGCCGTTATGATGCTAAATACCGCACTGCACAAACAAAAACGCCCGGACCTAAGGCCCGGGCGTTCTCGTTCAGCAGATCAAGCGATCACTTGCCTTCCCAGCGCTTGAGCACCAGGGTGGCATTGGTGCCGCCGAAGCCGAAGCTGTTGCTCATCACGGTGGTGAGCTTGGCGTCTTCGGTCTTGCGCACGATCGGCAGGTCGGCAACTTCCGGATCCAGCTCGTCGATGTTGGCGGAGCCGGCGATGAAGTCGTTCTCCATCATCAGCAGGCAGTAGATCGCCTCGTGCACGCCTGCGGCGCCCAGCGAGTGGCCGGACAGGCTCTTGGTCGAGCTGATCTTCGGAGCCTTGTCCTTGAACACTTCACGCACGCCCTTCATCTCGGCAACGTCGCCGACCGGGGTGGAGGTGCCGTGGGTGTTCAGGTAGTCGATCGGGGTGTCGACGGTGGACAGCGCCTGCTGCATGCAGCGGATCGCGCCTTCGCCGCTCGGGGCGACCATGTCGTAGCCGTCGGAGGTCGCGCCGTAGCCGACGATTTCGGCGTAGATCTTGGCGCCACGGGCCAGGGCGTGTTCCAGCTCCTCGACCACCACCATGCCGCCACCGCCAGCGATGACGAAGCCATCACGGTCGGCGTCGTAGGCGCGCGAGGCCAGCTCTGGGGTTTCGTTGCGCTTGGTCGACAGGGCGCCCATGGCATCGAACAGGAACGACTGGCTCCAGTGCTCTTCTTCACCGCCACCGGCGAAGACGATGTCCTGCTTGCCCCACTGGATCTGCTCCAGGGCGGTGCCGATGCAGTGTGCCGAAGTGGCGCAGGCCGACGAGATCGAGTAGTTGATGCCCTTGATCTTGAACGGGGTGGCCAGGCACGCCGACACGGTGCTGCCCATGGTGCGGGTGACACGGTATGGGCCAACGCGCTTGACGCCTTTCTCGCGCAGGGTGTCCAGGGCTTCCATCTGGTTCAGCGTGGAAGCGCCGCCGGAACCGGCAACCAGGCCGGTGCGCGGGTTCGACACTTGCTCTTCGGTCAGGCCCGCGTCCTTGATCGCATCCTGCATCGCCAGGTAGGCGTAGGCAGCGGCGTGCCCAACGAAGCGATACACCTTGCGGTCGATCAGCTCTTCGAGGTTCAGGTCGATGGAGCCGGAAACCTGGCTACGCAGCCCCATTTCCTTGTATTCCGGGTTGTAACGAATGCCCGGACGGCTGTTGCGCAGGTTTTCGGTGACGGTAGCTTTGTCATTGCCCAGGCACGAAACGATGCCCAGACCAGTGATAACGACGCGGCGCATGCGAATAACCCTTAGAAATTGTCAGTGGAGGTGAACACGCCGACTCGCAGGCCTTCGGCGGTGTAGATCTCGCGACCGTCGACGCTGACCGAGCCATCGGCGATGGCCATGTTCAGCTTGCCCTTCAGGACGCGCTTGATGTGAATGTTGTAGGTGACTTTCTTGGCGGTGGGTAGTACCTGGCCGAAGAATTTCACTTCGCCCGAACCCAGCGCACGGCCGCGGCCCGGCAGGCCCTGCCAGCCGAGGAAGAAGCCGACCAGCTGCCACATGGCGTCGAGGCCCAGGCAGCCTGGCATCACCGGGTCGCCTTCGAAGTGGCAGGCGAAGAACCACAGGTCCGGATTGATATCCAGCTCGGCGACCAATTCACCTTTGCCGAACTTGCCGCCTTCCTCGCTGATATGGGCGATGCGATCGACCATCAGCATGTTCGGGGCGGGCAGTTGCGCATTACCGGGGCCGAACAGCTCACCGCGACTGCAGCGCAGCAGGTCTTCCCGGGTAAAGGCGTTTTGTTTGGTCATGCGAGCTCCTCAATAACCCCCTGTGGCAGGGGATGAATCTTCCCGGCCGGCCCGAAGCGTTGTGCGTTCGAGGCGGCAGCCTACAGGTAGACTATTGCGTTGTGGTGAAAGTCACAGCGCACCTGGCAAAAGAAGTACAGGTGTGCACTGAAATGTTATTTTCCGGGCCTGCGAAGGTCCTGTCCAGTCTTTAAGACTGCCGCACTTTAGCATTTATCGCCAGTCGCAGCTGTCCGAGCGGGTAACCAGCGGTGCAGGATGCGTTGCAGCTCGGTGCGTTTGAATGGCTTGCTCAGGTAATCGTTCATGCCGGCGGCCAGGCAACGCTCGCGGTCCCCCTCCAGCACACTGGCGGTGAGGGCGATGATCGGCAGCCCGTCGCCCTGCGCCAGCAGGCGGATGCGCCGGGTGGCCTCGAAACCGTCCACCTGTGGCAGGCGGCAGTCCATCAGCACGGCGGCGAAGCGTTGCTGCTGCACCAGGTCGACCGCCTGGGCGCCATCCATCGCCAGGCTGACCTCGAAGCCGAGGCTGCGCAGCATGGCTTCGATGACGCTCTGGTTGACCGGATTGTCCTCCACCAACAGGATCCGCTCGCCATTGCCACCCAGCGCACCGGCAGCCGCCGCGCCCGCAGGCAGGGCCGCGGGGGCGTTGGCCAGGGCCAGCGGCATCTCCAGGGTGAAGGTCGAGCCCGCCCCTTCGCGGCTTTCGCCACGCAGATGGCCGCCCATGCGTTCGGCCAGGGTGCGGGCGATCGACAGGCCCAGCCCGGTACCGCCGTAGCGCCGGGAAATCGAGCTGTCGGCCTGCTGGAAGGCGACGAACATCATTTCCAGGCGGTTGCTGTCGATACCAATCCCCGTGTCGCGCACGGTGCAGGTCAGCCAGATCATCTGCTGATCGAGCACCTGCCAGCTCGCCTCTACCGCCACCTCGCCGCGTTCGGTGAACTTCAGCGCATTGCCGATCAAATTGAGCAGGACCTGGCGGATCCGGGTCGGGTCGCCGACCACCTGCAACAGCTCCATGCCCGGCGGCAACTGCAGGTGCAGCGCCAGGCCGCGCTGCTGGGCGCTGTGCTGGAACGACTGGACACTGCTGGCGACCAGCTCGCCAAGGTTGAAGTCGATGTGCTCCAGCTGCAGCGTGGTGCGTTCGATCCGCGAGAAATCGAGGATGTCGTTGATCACCTTGAGCAGGTGCCCGGTGGACTCGCTGGCCACTGCGGCGTATTCGGCCTGCTCGCTGGTCAACCGGGTGGTCTCCAGCAGTTGCAGCATGCCCAGCACACCGTTCATGGGGGTGCGCAGCTCATGGCTCATCATGGCCAGGAAGTCCGACTTGGCACGGTTGGCCTGCTCGGCCTCTTCACGGGCCTGGATCAGCTGGCTCATGGCCTGCTGCTGTTCATGGGCGGCCTGGTCCAGGGCGCTGGCCAGGTTGTTGATGTGCCGCGCCAGGTGGCCCAGTTCGCTGTCATCGACCACCGGCAACGGGGCATCGAAATCACCTTGCTGGATGGCCTTGACCGCATGGCCCATGTCGCTGATCGGCTTGGACAGGCTCATGGCCAGGCGCCGGGCCAGCAGGAAGGTGAACAGCAGCGCGAACAGGGCGAGGATGCCGGCCTTTATCACGATCTCCTGCTGGCGCTGGCTGAAGGCGTCGTCGGACATGCCCACGATCACCCGCCCCAGGTAGTCGTCGCCGATGCTCGGCAACTGCGGCTTGCCCAGCAGGAAGTCGTTGTCCAGGCGGATCTGCTGCAGGCGGATCGGCGCCTGGAACACTTCCACCCGTTGCGCCCGGCTGAGGCTTTCGTCCGGTTGCTCGACGTACACCAGGATGTGGTTGCGGCTGTCCTGCACCTCGAGGAAGCGTACGTGAGGGATGCTCAGGGTCGCGCGCATCAGGCTTTCGAGCACTTCATTGTTGCCGGAGATCACGCCGTACTCGGAGGCCGGCGCCAACTGGTTGGCGATCAATTGGCCGGTGTGGTTGAGCTCCTGGCGCAAGTCCTGGATACGCACGAAGGTGAAGAAACTGATCAGCAGCAAGGTCAGCAGCAGGGCAGGGCCGAGGCTGATCATCTGCGTGCGGGTGTGGATGTCCCAGCTCAGGCGTTTGCTCATGGGGTGGGTTCTCCTGCGGCCAACGCCAGCGCGGCGGCGTCCTGATCGATGGCTTCCAGGCCCAGGGCGCGCGCCACCTGCTGGTTGCCACTGACGGCGAAATGCTTGGGGTAAAGGCTGCGTGGCCAGCGTGCCGGGGGTTGCTCGAGCAGTTGGTCGAGCACTGCCAGCCAGTCGTCCTGGTCGCTGTAGGTGCTGGCCAGGGCACCGGCACGGACGAAGCCGACGTTCGGCCCGATCAGCGCCATCTGCCGGCCGTAACTGCTGAGCAGCACGTTCTTGGCCGATTTGGAGTTGTACAGCTCGGGGTCGTCGAGCCCCAGCAGCACATCGCTGTTGGCCAGCAGGTTCTGCAGCGGGCGGCTGTCGCGCAAATCGGGCCAGCCCTCTGCGACGATCTCCAGCCCCATGGGCTGGGCGGCCTGGCGCAGTTCATCGAGCAGGAAGCGGCTGTGCTCACCGTACAGCACGCCAATGCGCCGCGCCTGCGGCAACAGGTAGCGAGCCAGGCGCAATTGCCGGGCCAGTGGCGGGTCACTCCACAGCAGGCTGAGGTACGCCGGCCGCGACTTTCCCAAGCGTTGCTCGGCCTGCACCCGGCTGACCCTCAGGGCCAGCGCTGGCGGGCCAGCGGTTTCGCCCAGGCGCCATTCCAGCGCCGGGCCGTCCAGCAGCACCAGGCGCGTATCGCTTTTCAGCTGCTCCGGGCGCGGCAGTTCGCTCACGGTCTGGAAATGCACATGGTCGTGCGGGCGGCGCTGCGCCAGGGCGGCGACGAAGCTGCGGATGCCCGGCTGGTCGTCGGCACCCACCAACAGGATTTCGCTGGCCGACAGCGAACCCAGTGGCAGGATGCACAGCAGCAGCAAGCGCAGCAGCACGACCATCAGAACGCCAGCTCCGCGCTCACGCTCAGGCGGTGGCGGCTGTCGTAGCGGTTCTGGACGGCAGTAGTCGGTTCGTCATCCAGGCGCTGCTGCCACAGGGCCGCCAGCTCCAGGTCGCTGCCCTGCACCTTGAAGCGTTTGGCCAGGCGCAGGTCGACGCGCTCGTAGCGGTACTGGTTGAGCGCATCGTCACCGTAATAGAAGAGGGCGCTCGACCAGCCCAGGCCCCACTCGCGCAGCCAGCCGGCCGAGCCGCTGTTGCGGGCGCTCAGGCGCCGGTCAGCGGGGTTGCTGGCCCAGGCGTCGACGTAGGCGTAGGTGATGCGCAGGCGGTCGCGCTGGGTGGCGCGCCAGTCGAACTGCGCCTCGCTGCCGGTGAAGCGCGCCTTGTTGGCGTTGCTGGCGATGTACTGGTTGTTCTTCAGGGGCTCGCTGATCATCCCGGTGATCTCGTCGTAGAACAACTTCACGTCCATGCTCAGGTCGATGTCGCTGAAGTAGCCGTTGTAGCCCAGCTCGCGCGAGCGCATGCGCTCCTGGTCGAGGTTGCCCGGGCCGCGGGTCTTGACGAAGTACTCGCCGTCCTGCAGGCCGTAGCGGTTGGGGGACAGGCCCTTGACCGTGTAGCTCCAGTTGACGTTGTTCTCGAACATGTCGGGCGAGCGCACCGCTTCGGAGTACACCGCGCGCAAGCCGTGGCGTGGCGTGATCAGGTAGTTCACCGCCACGCGCGGGGTCAACGAGTTGCCGGACAGCTGGGCATTTTCGTACATCGCCCCGCCCTGGATGACCCAGTGTTCGTCGGCGCGCCACTCCAGCTGGCCGAACAGGCGCCAGGTCTGGTCGTCGAGGCTGCCGTTGAAGTAGGTCTGCGAGTCTGCGCGGTCGTAGCGGTAGTTCATGCCCGTGACCAGGCGCAGGCTCTCGTTCAGGCTCAGGGTGTCCTGGATCTCCAGGTCGTAGCGCGTTTCACGGGTGCTCTGGTCGACATCGCCGCACACCGTGTTGCGCCCGCCGGCATTCCATTGATCCTGCACTTGCTGTGTGAGCGAGCTGAGCAGCGGGTCGCTGGTGGTCGGCAGGTTGCCGGTAAAGAGATTGCGTGCAACACCTTCGGCAAAGTTCGGATTGAGTTGCCACAGCCGGGTCAGCTCCGGGCTGAAGGCAATGGATGCATCGCAGGCGCGCCACACCTGCTGACGGTCGAAGTGCTGCGCCGAACCCTGCACATACAGGCTGTGGTCGGGGTTGAAGTCGATGTTCCAGCGCAACGAGCCGGCATAGTCCTTGGCGTTGACGTCGGCATCGTTGCCCGCGGCGTATCTGCCGAATACTGGCTGGTAGGTATAGGGCCGCTGGTTGCTGCCCTCCTTGGCCGCCAGTTGCCATTCCAGGGTCTGGTCCGGCGCCAGGCTGTGGCTGGCATTGATATTGATGCGGTTGAGCCGGCGGCTGTCGCGGTAGTCGCGGCCGAATTGGTCCTTGTCGAAACCGTCGTCCTGCTGGCCCGACAGCGACAGGCGCAGGTCGCCGCCGTCCCAGCCGATGCCTTGGCTGGCGTAATAGTCGTTGATGCCGTCCTGACCACGGGTCAGCTTCATTCGCGTGCCGTGGCTGTCGGCGGGGTTGCGGGTGAGGATGTTGACCACCGCCATCAGCGCGTTGGCGCCATAGCTGACGGTGTTGGGGCCGCGGAACACTTCGATCCGCTCGATATCCTCGATGGCCACCGGGATGTCGCTCCAGTCCACCGTGGCCAGGCCTGCGCGGTACACCGAACGGCCGTCGATCAGCACCTGCATGCGCCGGGCATCGTTGACGTTGCTGCCGTGGTAGTTGACCGTTGGCTGGTTGCCGGCGCCATAGCCGATCATCATGCCCGGCACCAGGCGCAGCAGCTCGGGGATGTCCCGGGCGCCGCTGGCGTGGATCAGCTCGCTGTCGAGCACGGTCATGCTGCCCGGCACCGCGGCCGGGGATTGTTTCAGGCGTGTGGCGGTCAGAACCTGGGGCAGGTCCTGGCTGTCGGTGAACAGATCATCGGCCATGGCCGGGCCGCCGAGCAGGGCGGTCAGTATCAGCAGGCGCGGGTAAGGGGGCGTGCCAGGGAACACGGTACGGCCTTGTTTCAGAAATGAATCAGGCATGTTAACCGACCTTTCTCGAGCTGCAAGCTGCAAGTCTCTAGCTGCAAGCAAAAGCAGGCGACCATCGCGGTTTTCTTGTCGCTTGTAGCTTGACGCTTGCGGCTTGCCTTTATAATGCGCCAGTCGCCACTTATTTTATGGGTTAACGGATTGGATATGACTGAACAGCAACCTGTTGCAGTTCTTGGCGGTGGCAGCTTCGGCACCGCGGTGGCAAACCTGCTGGCGGAAAACGGCCACCCGGTGCGCCAATGGATGCGCGACCCGGCCCAGGCCGAGGCGATGCGCGTCAACCGCGAGAATCCGCGTTACCTCAAGGGCATTCGCCTGCATGACGGCGTCGAGCCGGTCAACGACCTGCTCGCCACCTTGCAGGCCAGCGACCTGATCTTCGTCGCGCTGCCGTCGAGCGCCCTGCGCAGCGTGCTGGCGCCCCACGCACAGCTGCTGCGCGGCAAAGGCCTGGTCAGCCTGACCAAGGGCATCGAGGCGCAGAGCTTCAAGCTGATGAGCCAGATCCTCGAAGAGATCGCCCCCCAGGCGCGCATCGGCGTGCTGTCGGGGCCGAACCTTGCCCGCGAGATCGCCGAGCATGCGCTGACCGCCACCGTGGTCGCCAGCGAAGATGAAGCGCTGTGCCAGCAGGTGCAGGCCGTGCTGCACGGCCGCACCTTCCGCGTCTATGCCAGCAACGATCGCTTCGGCGTCGAGCTGGGCGGCGCCCTGAAGAACGTCTACGCGATCATCGCCGGCATGGCGGTGGCACTGGGCATGGGCGAGAACACCAAGAGCATGCTGATCACTCGTGCCCTGGCCGAGATGACCCGTTTCGCCGTGAGCCAGGGTGCCAACCCCATGACCTTCCTTGGCCTGGCCGGGGTCGGCGACCTGATCGTCACCTGCTCCTCGCCCAAGAGCCGCAACTACCAGGTCGGCCACGCCCTGGGCCAGGGCCTGACCCTGGAGCAGGCAGTCAGCCGCCTGGGCGAGGTGGCCGAAGGGGTCAACACCATCAAGGTGCTCAAGGCCAAGGCCCAGGAAGTGCAGGTGTACATGCCCCTGGTGGCCGGCCTGCATGCGATCCTGTTCGAAGGCCGCACCCTCAACCAGGTGATCGAGCACCTGATGCGCGCCGAGCCCAAGACCGACATCGATTTCATTTCCACCAGCGGTTTCAACTGAACGAAGGAGCGACACATGAACGATACCCCGCAAAGCGCCGCGCGCGAGTCGATCATCCTGCGGGTGCTGTGGATGCTGGTGTTCCTGGTGGTCTGGCAGCTCGCCGAGCTGTTGCTGGGCGGCCTGGTCCTGGTGCAGCTGATCTACCGGCTGATCTACGGCGCGCCCAGCGCCAGCCTGATGAACTTTGGCGACAGCCTCAGCCAGTACCTGGCACAGATCGGCCGCTTCGGCAGCTTCCACAGCGACCAGAAACCCTGGCCGTTCGCCGACTGGCCAACGCCCCGCGCCCCTGAAGGCGAGGCCGCCCACGCCGTGGCCCCGGCCCCGCACCCGGTGCGTGACGAGGAGCCCAAGCTGTGAAGCTGTGGGTGCTGCGCCACGGCGAGGCCCAGCCGCGCGCCAACACCGACGCCGAACGGCCCCTCACCGCCCACGGCCGCGAGCAGGTGCTGCGCAGCGCCGCGCACCTGCTGGGCCAGCCGCTGCAGGCGATCATCGCCAGCCCTTACGTGCGCGCCCAGCAAACCGCAGCGCTGGTGCACGATGCCCTGGGCTTCGCTGAGCCCGTGCGCACCGTGCCCTGGCTGACCCCCGAGAGCAATGTGCAACAGGTGATCGGCGAGCTCGAGCGCCTGGGGCTGGAGCATGTGCTGCTGGTCAGCCATCAGCCACTGGTGGGGTCGCTGGTGGGCATGCTGGAGCATGGCCATGCTCAGCAACCGGCGCCCTTGAGCACCGCCAGCCTGGCCACGCTGGAAGGCGACTGGCCGCTGGCCGGGCTGATGATCCTGCGCGGCCTTCATCATTCGGCGTGAAGGCGGCAACTGGTATTTTTACCAGTTGTCGCGCCGCCGAGGCGCTTGCTAGCGTCGGCAACAGCAAGTGAATGTGCGCCAGGCCCAGGGAGTGTCGAATGAATAGCCGGAGGCTGGCGTTGGTAGGTTCGGTTGACCTGCAACCAACGCTGGAAAAAGTGCAGAAGGATGACGTGCTGGAATTTGCCGAGTACAGCATGTTGCGAGAGTCGGCCGACGCCAAGCTCTACCAGTTGATGAACAAGGTCCGTGCCGGGCAAGGCCTGGCCCCCGCCACGCTGTTCGACGGTGAAGAAGACTTGCGGCGCCTGCAGGAAGCCAGCATGCGCATGGCCCATCTGTTGCAAACCAGCTGCCTGGCCTTGCGCAGGCTTGGCCTGGAACAGCAGGACAAACACCTGGCCCGTGAGGCGCTGGAGTATCAGCTGGCCTACATGCAGGCCTGCCTGCGGCGCTCGATGGCCAGCTTCGGCGAGTTCTGAATGACCTGATCGCCCTTGGCGATGACCTTTCCGGACGTTGCCGCCACCCACCGGCTTGCCGACAATGGGCCATCCTTCCCCGTGCAGAGCAGGCGGCCATGTCGCAGCAGATCTTCTTCGCCCACGCCAATGGCTTCCCCTCGGCCACCTACGGCAAGCTGTTCGCCGCCCTGGCGCCGGATTACCAGGTGCGCCACCTGGCCCAGCATGCCCACGACCCGCGCTTCCCGGTGAACGACAACTGGCAAAGCCTGGTGGACGAGCTGCTGCATCACCTCGAACAGCAGGACGCCCCGGTGTGGGGTGTCGGCCATTCGCTGGGTGGTGTGCTGCACCTGCACGCGGCGCTGCGCCGCCCGGAGCTCTACCGTGGCGTGGTGATGCTCGACTCGCCGGTGCTGACCCGGGTCGATGAATGGCTGATCCAGGCGGCCAAGCGCCTGGGTTTCATCGACCGCATCACCCCGGCCGGGCGCACCTTGGGCCGGCGTGAGGCATTCAGCGACCGCGACAGCGCGCGCAGTTACTTCGCCGGCAAGAGCCTGTTCCGCCACTTCGACCCGGAATGCCTGGAGGCCTATCTGGAGCATGGGCTGGAGCGCGCGCAAGACGGGCTGCGCCTGCGTTTCGACCCGGCCACCGAGATCAGCATCTACCGCAGCATCCCGCATGCCAGCCCGCTGCCGCCGCGCCAGTTGCAAGTGCCGCTGGCCGTGGTGCGCGGCGCCCAGAGCCGGGTGATCCGCCGGCACCATGCGCTGGGCGTGCGGGGCATGGCCCGGGGCGAATATCACAGCCTGCCGGGCGGGCACATGTTCCCGCTGGAGCGCCCCCTCGACACCGCCAGCCTGATCAAAGGCCTGTTCGACCGCTGGGGCCAGGCATGAGCGCCCAGGTTGAAGAAGTTCGCCTGACCCTGGGCCATATCGAACTGGCCGCCCACCTGTTCGGTCCCGACGACGGCCTGCCGGTGATCGCCCTGCACGGCTGGCTGGACAACGCCAACAGCTTCGTCCGCCTGGCGCCCCAGCTCGAAGGGCTGCGTATCGTCGCCCTCGATCTGGCCGGGCACGGCTATTCGCAGCACCGCCCGGTCGGGGCTGGTTACGCCCTGGCCGATTACGCCCACGACGTGCTGCGGGTCGCCGAGCAACTGGGCTGGCAGCGCTTCGGCCTGCTCGGCCATTCGCTGGGGGCGATCATTTCGGTGCAACTGGCCGGCGCCTTGCCCGAGCGGGTCAGCCACCTGGCGCTGATCGACGGGGTGATCCCGCCCACCGTGACCGAACAGGATGCCGCCGAGCGCCTGGGGATGGCGCTGCAGGCCCAGCTGCGCCTGGACGGCAAGCGCAAGACGGTCTACGCAACTTTGGAGGAGGGGGTCGAGGCGCGCATGAAAGGCATGGTCGCGGTCAGCCGTGAAGCGGCCGAACTGCTGGCCCAGCGCGGCCTGATGCCGGTACCCGGCGGTTACAGCTGGCGCAGCGACAGCCGCCTCACGTTGCCGTCGCCCACCCGCCTGAACCAGGCCCAGGCCATGGCCTTCGTCAAGCGCGTGGCCTGCCCGGCCTGCCTGGTGGTGGCGGCCGACGGCATGCTGGCGCGCCACACGGAGCTGCTGGAGCAGCTACCCTTCGAGCAGATCACGCTGCCGGGTGGCCATCACCTGCACTTGAACGATGAGCAGGGTGCAGCCCTTGTTGCAGACTGTTTCAATCGCTTCTTTGGCATTCCTTGACTTGCACCGGGCAAGTGTCGAGGCTTGGCGGGTTGAAAGGGAGACAACCATGTACATGCCAGACACTCACGTATTCCAAACCCGCGGCCACGAGGGCTGCCGATGAGCGTACCCGTTTACGCCCGCAGCGCCATCGCTGCCTGCCTCGCCTTCGCCAGCCCCTTGCTGTGGGCCGGTGAGCTGCCCGTTCCGGTTGACGCCAAAGTGGTCGATCAACGCCCCGCGGTGGAGCAGGAGCGGGTCTACCCGATGGGGCCGCTGCGCAAGATCAGCGGCCGCCTGCGGGTCGATGACAAGGTCGAAAGCCGTGGCCAGGTCAGCTCGGTCACCTATGAACTGCCGCTGGAACGCAGCGCCCGCGAGGCGTTCACCAGCGCCCGCGAAGCCCTGCAAAAAGACGGCGGTTACCCGTTGTTCTGGTGCCAGGGCCGCGACTGCGGCGAAGCCAGCCTGTGGGCCAACGACGTGTTCGCCAACGCCCGCCTCAATGGCGGCGACGAGCAGCAGGCGTTCATCCTGTTGCGCCGCTCGGCCGAGGAGGCCGACACCCTGGTCGCGCTTTACAGCGTCACCCGCGGCAACCGCCGCGCCTACCTGCATGTGGAAGAGTTCGTCGCCGGCAGCCCGTTGGGGGAAATCCTGCCCACGGCCGCCACCGTCCTGCGCGAACTGCGCGACACCGGCAAGCTCGACTACCCCGACCTGGCCGAGCCCCAGGCCACTTGGGTGGCGCTGCTGGCGCGCAGCCTGAACCTGGACAGCACCCTGCGCGCCAGCCTCAGTGGCAAGGGCGCCGAGGCCTGGCGCGAGCAGTTGACCAAGGCCGGCGTGCGCAGCGGCCGGCTCGAAGTCGGCGACGCACCCACCGATGGCCTGCACCTGGAGCTGATCCGTTGAGTGAGCGCCCCATGCCCAACACCGACCGCCTGCTGGTGCAGATCCTGCTGCTGGCGCTGCTCGGCGCCGCACTCTGGGTGATGGCGCCGTTCATCTCGGCACTGCTGTGGGGCGCCATCCTGGCCTTCGCCAGCTGGCCGTTGATGCGTTTGCTCACGCGTGTGCTGGGCGGGCGGGAAACCCTGGCCGCCAGCTTGCTGACCACGGCCTGGATCCTGATCGTGGCCTTGCCACTGGTGTGGCTGGGCTTCAACCTGGCCGACCATATCCGCGATGCCACCGCCTTCGTGCGCGACGTGCAGGTCGAAGGCCTGCCCGATGCGCCCGCCTGGGTGGCGGGTATTCCGTTGGTGGGTGCGCGCCTGGTCGGCTGGTGGGAGTCGTTCGACCAGCAAGGTGCGGCGCTGCTGGCCTCGGCCAAACCTTACCTCGGCCAGGTCGGCAACTGGTTGCTGGCGCGCAGCGCGCAGATCGGCAGCGGGGTGCTGGAGCTGACCCTGAGCCTGGTGTTCGTGTTCTTCTTCTACCGCGACGGGCCGCGCCTGGCGGCGTTCGTGCTCCGCCTGCTGCAACGGCTGGTGGGCGAGCGCGCCGAGTACTACGTCGAACTGGTGGCCGGTACCGTGCAACGGGTGGTCAACGGGGTGATCGGCACGGCGGCGGCGCAAGCCCTGCTGGCACTGATCGGCTTCCTGATTGCCGGCGTGCCGGGGGCAGTGGTGCTGGGCCTGGTGACTTTCATGCTCAGCCTGATCCCCATGGGCCCGCCGCTGGCGTGGATCCCCGCCACCGCCTGGCTGGTGTCGAAGGGCGATTACGGTATGGCGGTGTTCCTCGGGGTGTGGGGCACCTTCGTCATCAGTGGCGTGGACAACGTGCTCAAGCCCTACCTGATCAGCCGCGGCGGCAACCTGCCATTGGTGATCGTGCTGCTCGGGGTGTTCGGCGGTTTGCTCGCCTTTGGCTTTATCGGCTTGTTCATCGGGCCGACGCTGTTGGCGGTGGGGTACAGCCTGCTGCTGGACTGGAGCCGCCACTCTGCGCAGAACACTTCGCAGCACTAGCGCCCATCGCGGGGGAAAGCCACTCCCCCA